>DTSG01000105.1 GCA_012965455.1 Planctomycetaceae bacterium
AAATGGCAGTTCCCCTCGATGTACTCGACCGAGCACCTTGAAGGCCATTTGAAAAACATAATCACTTTCTAAAAGCTTAGCGCGGAAGTCTCTGCGAGTGTCTTCAATACGTTTTGCCAGTCGAATTTCTTCGACGCGAGTCAATAATGGAATTTCACCCATTTGAGTTAAATACATACGAACCGGATCGTCCGACCAAGATTCCTGTTGATCTACCGTAGTCGTTTCTTCAACTATTTCAGTATGCGTTGATGAGGGCGTTGCCGTTTTACTGTCAGTTGATCCTGTCGCACTATTTTGAAAACTACTGTTTTCGGTCGTGTTTGACTGTGCTGGATCTTCTTCGAAATCATCCAAAGGTGAAGAATACGAATTCATACTTTTAATTCCTGGCAGATTAAAGTGTAGTTGGATTGTTGGTCGAATTCTGTTCGTATCGAAAGAACAAAAATTGGTGCTGAAATACCTTAAGGTTCAATGTATAGCTAGTATTCACTAATAACGATGGAAAGTAACAACTTTTGGATAACGTATTTAAGGTAATCTTTAAGATGATGCTGAATTTATATTTGGCGTATTTTCAGTTGCAGCACCTTGAATGGCTCATTGGTTCGAAGCATGTGGCATTGGCGTTTCGCCATTGGCTCACTGTGAACACGGATAAATGTACCATTGGGTTTTAACGAGTGCCGACTAGAGGTTTAATTTCCATCTGAATTGTTGCCATTGAGATTCAACCGTGACCGTAACAACACGACCAGTCGAACCAATTTGACATTCAATCCCTCCCAAGAAATCCCAATACTGAGCAACTGCCCAGTATCATGTTCTTGCCTAGTCAATACAGTTTCCCTGATACAACTAGGTTCGCTCTTTCATGTCCTCATGAAATAAACGCTGGAGTTCCTGCTTACTACAGCCATGTAGAAAGTCTAGTTAACACCTGTACTCGCATGTATTTGCTTTGTACTTGGTTAATTTTACCTACCAACGGCGTTGGGTCTAGTATCAAATCAAATGAATTTCTGATAATCCAAGTAGATAAACAAAAAAACTAATCTACTCTGAACGATGACCCTACCTCATTACGTATTCTTAAATACCTCCTCCCTTTACCTTTACTACGTTTTTACGAGCGCGAACCGCCACCAAAAACAACTTTTATTTTGTCTTTGTCGCATTCATGTCAAATTAAAAATAAAGAGCATATTTTTCCAGCAGATAAAGACACTTTGATTGATAAAAAATAACAACTCTTCCGGCAGCGTTTGCTTTTAGGTGGCATACTTTAAGCAGATACTACGTAATACGTACCTGATCCAATCCTTATATGTAAACCTACTAAACTTACAACAATAATAATGGCCGAAACAACTTTCAAAAATCAAACAGTCGTCGTTACCGGCGCAAGTTTAGGAATCGGGCGAGCAACGGCGCTAGCATTCGGCGAATCCGGGGCAAACGTGGTCGTTAATTACCGCTCAAGTGAAGACGCGGCCCTAGAAGTTGTAGCTCAGATCGAAGCGGCGGGAAGCAAGGCTATCGCACATCATGCAGACATGGCTGACCAAGAGGCTGTCGAGTCTTTAATTCAGCGTGGCGTCGATGAGTTCGGCCGAGTGGATATCGCCATCAGCAATGCGGCCTACAGCGACCGGGACTATTTCTATCAAGCGGATATGGAAGGATTCCGTCGCACTGTAGACGTAACGATGTGGGGAGCATTTTATCTTACCCGTGCCGCTACACAACAAATGATTTCGCAAGGCGATGGCGGTATTATTACACTTGTCAGCTCGCCCCATGCGTTTATTCCAACGCCTAAAGCGATGGCCTACAACATGTCAAAAGCAGCACTGGAGCATATGGCTCGGACAGCTGCCATTGAAGTAGCGGAGCATCGCATCCGCATCAACATGATCCAGCCTGGTTGGATTGACACTCCCGGCGAGCGTAAATTTGCCAGCGAAGAAACACTCCAAACCTCTGGCGCCAAAATTCCAATGGGCCGATTAGGAACGCCAGAAGAAATCGCTCGAGCAATCGTATTTCTGAGCGATCCCGCCAATCCTTACATGACCGGCGCAACATTACTCGTTGATGGCGGTATCAGCCTACCATGGTGGGCCGCTCGCGGTTCGGCAGCCCCTTCCGATTGAACCTATCACTAATTCCAATAACACACTACAACCCCATAAATTCTCTATGCCCACTTATCTATTAACATGCGAATGCGGACTCGACATGCCAGTGCAGGTTGCCCAAGCGGGCGATCAACTCACTTGTTCATGTGGTGCCCGCATCACCGTACCTAATTTACGTGACGTAAAACAATTACCACTTGCCGACGACCAACTCGCCAAACCCAAGGGTGAATGGAACGCAACGGGTGGATCTATCTTCGCGTTAGCAATTGTATTTATTGCCGCGGGCCTAACTGTCGCTACATATAACTACTCTGTTGGCAAACAACTAATCACCACCGACACTACGGACGCGGCAAACGAATATGGCAACATTGTCATCGATCAGATGCCACCCTTTGAATCCATTGAAATTTTCGCAATCATCGTTGGGCGTGGACTTGGCGAACAACAAACCGTTGATTTTCTAGTTGAACAAAAAAAACAACGCGCCTTCTATAATTGGGCCAAGGGTGGCCTGCTTCTCAGTGCAATCGGCTTGCTACTCGTCTTCGTACCCGTCGTACTAAATCGTACTAAATCGTAAAAACAGACTGACTCTTGACGATGGCATAGTCATCTGGAAACGTGTGAAACGCTTGCACCAACAAACGATTTTGTCGCGTTTCTATATTGATATAACTCAGCGCTCCGGTTTGTACTCGGTTACTGTTGTTAAACGCGTGTACCATCCCCTTGAATTCGCTATCACGAGCTAGTTCCTGTTGAAAGCTCCAAAAAATATCTGGCGACACTTCTTCCAACTGGAAGCTCGTTTGATAATGAACGCCCCCTTTGCATGACAATGATTCACATTGCTCGCCTACAAGTTTACGTGACAACAATCGTCGTCGACGAGGAAGGGGTTGAGTACTAGCAGCAGCCACTTCAGCCAACACCACATTATTATGTTCAAACGTAATCACATGCCCATCGCGGGTGATCGCGATTGTTACTTTATAATCACCTCGTTCAATGGAACGAGTCTCAAAGATATCAAATAATTCTGGATGCAATGAGCGGCCATAGAGTTGGAAAGCAAGTTCAGCAACTTTTGGTCTTACGGAGAGCACGTTTTGAGATCCTATTTGATTCACTGAGACATCGGGTAGCTATTACAGGTACGCGTCATTATAGGATTTGTGGCCGTCAAAAACAAAGCCAGTCTGCGAAAACTTTTTATTCGCGGTCATTCACGGATTGCTTTTTCAACGCCGCCTGAAAGACCTTCAACTTACGACTCATGACCTGACTCGCTGGGTCCAGCTCCACCGCCTTGCTTTGCCATAACACAGCCTCTTCAAATTTCCCCGCACCGTAGTACGCATGGCCCAATGTATCAACATATCCAGATAATGCCCAACCTCGGAGGTCTAGCGACTTACGACTAAATTTAATCGCCTGCTCAAAATCGCCGACCGTATTGCCGACGACCCAAGCATATTGGTTATAGGCGCGCGCCAATTCATACGCCATTTGAGCTTTCGCGGTACGATCCAATGTTGTTTTAATTTTCTTCTCTAGTTGATCAGCTTCTTTTGCATAATGCTCGGCAGCTGCCGCAATATTCGCAAGGGTATCCTGCCGCCACTTATCATCAGTCTGGGCATACTTAAATGCTGCGATGAGTACGTCACCATCATACCGATCGAGACTCAGCGCTTTTTCCAACAATATTTTTTGCTGTGAAAAATCTTTTCGCTTCGCAGCTGCACTTGCTTGGTAATAGATATAGCGCGATTCCAATGCCGCGAAACTCGGATAAAATCGCTTCACGGCCATCACAACAGCATTATTGTCTCGGTTTTTTATAACCCCAGCCAAGGCCTCCGCCGCTTCCACGTCCCGCGCCAAATCATGAAACAATTCCGCCAAAATAATCCGCACACGAACACCCATATCCGACTCAACCGTTGCTTGCTCCGTACATTGTTGATATTCAGCGATGGCCCAGTCATAAAAATGGTGTCTGGTTAACCAGACTGCCATGGTGGTATGAGCGACGATATCTTCAGGTTTTATTGCGATAGCCCGCCGCACCGCCTGGGCCGCTAGTTCTTGATTCTCTGCATACAGGTGAGCTTCCGCGAGTCGATACAACAGTTCTGGTAATTCTCCAAACTCAATCGGGAATCGCTCTTCGATTAAACCAACATATTCCCAACTTTCTTGGCTGGCAAACCAATCAATCGCTTCGATAAGTTGCTCACGAGAGCCATCCAATAAATTAACGCTGCGGCGGGCAACGTGCGCTGCGGCTGCCTTGTCACCTAAGCCCAGCAGTAATTGGAATTGCCATCTCAATAAATTTCGCAACAGTCTGCGACTAGATTGATTAGGAAACGTAGCTAACAATACTTCTTCGTCGCGAGTGATTTTATCCCAAGCGTCAACTGATTTCTGGGGAGATTTTAGTGATAACGCGTATGCTTGAACCCACCGTGCCCCCACGCGGCTACTCTCACTATGCAAGCCTTCTAATTCTGC
>DTSG01000106.1 GCA_012965455.1 Planctomycetaceae bacterium
ATTCCGCCTACCACCGGCAATCCGAGTGTCAACATCGGTAACCACGTTTTGAAAAATGCCATCTGAATCAACGGGGACCACGACAAAAACAATACTGCGTGGGTGAAAACCATTGCCAAAAATCCACTCTTAATCATGCGTTGTTCGCGACTAGAAAATTGGATTCCATGTATGTCGGCAAAGGTCGCAGTCATCCTCCAACCTTGTAAATTATAGTGCCACCCAAGATACACGACATTGAGCACCGACAAACCAGCAAAAACGTAAGTCGCCAAACCACTATTGGAATTTACGACCGCTTCGAACTGTATTCGTACATCTTGCGACGTATCCGCTGGCGCAACCAACGCAATCAACGTAGCGATACATATAACTAGCAATATGCAAGGGACATAGATTGCCGACCAGCGAAACTTCGTGATCTGAGCTTTAGATCGGTACAGGATACGATACGAAGCCAGCAGATGAGGGAAATTGATGAACAATACAAGTAACCAAAACAACCAGAACTGACTAATATCTCTGAAGGAGCGATTGTCAGTATACCGATCAAACTGTGCGACCCATTCCTGGTTGTTAGTGAACCAAACAATCAAGGCGATGCCCGCCATGATTGATGCTCCACCGACTAACAAAAAGTCAATCAACGGATGCCATATAGCGGGTTTAGCGTAGTTTGCACTCGCAGAAATAGTTTTTATATCATTATTCATTGTCGCCGTTCTCGGACTAGCGTATTTTGCCGTTTTTGGATTTTCGCTAATTCCTAACTATACCATTTCTATTGCCCATCGTTCCCATAGGCTTGTTGGTTTTGCTTTTTTCCTGAATTTGCGTTGTTGAATACTTGCTGATGTTGACGGTTAAGAAACTAATTCAACAACGACTAAGGTAACTCGCAAAACGCATGAGGAGCAACAAAATGGAACTAAAAGAACAATTTGAAATGTGGCGTGACGTTTTCAAGATCCAAGTAGATTTCCTTAGAGAGTTAGGAGAATATCGTCTAAATTCTGCCAAGAGCTCACTGGTAGCGGCGGTCGCGTCCAATCAGCTTGCTGTAGCCCGCATGAAGGCTCAAGTCGCGCAAGAACTCGAGGGAGCATTGCGCCGCATGCACCGGATTGAAGGTCGGTTGAAAACTCAATCGCAGCGTGTCACGGCGATGGCAAAAGACGTATCTTTTATTCACAACGGCGCCGACATGACTAAAGCCCGCATGGAGTCGATGTGGGCTGCATTTAGAGTTTTCGAAAGAATGGTTCCTCTGCAGCAAATCCAAACCAGCATGGAAATCGAGATACAACCAACTGCCCGTTTATCGCATCAATTTATCAATAAATACGAGCCATCCCAAGAATGCCAAAGCGTCCCCCTCAGCGTAGACAACGCATACATGCTCGTTGGATGGTTGAAAAAGAAACACTATCTACCGGTGCGGGGATCGAAGGCATATTTATTGGTGATAAAGGTGTTTGAAATGCTAGCCCAGGTTGCCAAGCAACAAATAGACGTCCTCAATGAGGCCCGACGTCAAATCCGTGAAAACACCTTTAAAGTCTGGGACCCATTAATTCTTGCTGGTCTCCCGGACACACTCGACGTGAAAAAGATATTGTCAGCTGGCTTCAAGTCGCTGTAATGACTAACTCCACAATTGCAGCACGTTTTCCGGAGGCCGGCCAATAATCGCCATGCCGTTGCCAACCACAATGGGACGCTGCATCAATATTGGATGGTCGACGATCATTTCAATCACGGCATCGTCACCGAGCGCGGCCAAGTCCACATCCAATTCCCGAAAAACAGCTTCCCCCGTGCGAACTAGACAGCTCGCGGGGTGTCCCAATAACTCCACCACGCTCCGCAACTCCTGAGCAGTGGGAGGATTTTGCAAATACTCAATTACTTCAATCTCTTGCTGCGCCTCCACGATCAGTTGCAGTGTCTGTCGACTCTTACTACATCGCGGGTTATGAAATATTCGCATTAGGTATCCCCGTTTCAATTTCTTGATAGTTCGTATTAATTCGCGATGTTTTGTGGGTGCAGACATACTTCTATCGCGACAACTCCCATTATCCAAATCTAAAACTAGCCTGCAATGCAGTGCGTCAAATAATGCCGTCTTCCCAACAGGAATTTTCAGTAGAACGTTCGCATCTTGCACCTGAATCTAGTAAGGTGTATGGACGACGTATCAATCCCCGAGGAAGACAACATAATGCCCGACGCGCCCGAGAGCAACGAAGTAGACACTGAATTGACCCAAAATCGCGAGGGATTTCAGGCGCCATGGCCTGGCGACAAAACCATGCCCCAGTGGGATACGGCTGGACTAGGCGATGCACCTAAATTTTCGTTAAAGAAATGGGCCGGCATGCTCGGGCCGGGTTTGATTCTAGGCGGAGCGGCAATTGGGGGCGGTGAGTGGCTCGTCGGCCCAGAAGTGACTGCTAAATACGGGGGTGCACTGTTATGGCTAGCAACGCTAAGTATCATCGGCCAAGTCCTCTATAACCTCGAAATCAGTAGATACACGCTGTACAGCGGCGAACCAATTTTCACCGGGAAATTCCGCAGCAATCCCGGAAAACGATTTTGGACGCCAGTCTACATGGCCCTAGATTTTGGGTCAATCTTCCCCTACCTCGCCCTCAATGCAGCAATTCCGCTATTTGCGGCCCTCGCTGGTATAGTTCCCGATCCTGAGGATCACTCTAAGATGCAAACGATTATGGGGATTGAACTTTCTCATTACTTCTGGTTGCGTGCCATGGGAGTCGGAATTTTTGGCGTGTCACTCATGCCTCTCATCTTCGGCGGAAAGATTTTCGTCGCCCTAAAGTGGATCATGGGTTTGAAAATCGTACTCGTACTCGGGTTTCTCTTAGTGCTGGCGATTGGGTGGAGTTCATGGAACACTTGGGTTGAAATCGGAACAGGATTTTTCAAGTTCGGCTCCGTTCCCACTATTTCGGCGGAAGACGTCAATATGAATGGGATAATCGACGCTGGTGAACACGATTGGGACGGCGACGGAGTTGCAGACGTCGTAGAACCAACCTTTACAAACCCCGACGATCTTAAGCAAATCTCAGTCACTATTGACCTCAATCCTCATGATGACATACCCGCTGAAACAATTACCTACGACATTAATTCGGCTAGCGGCGAAACTCGGACCTCATTATCAATCCCGCCCAATCTTGGCATCGCCGCTGGTGAATATCCTATCATTCTCAAGAGCGACAACAGTGGCTTTATTGATATTGATGGCGACCGTGAACGCGACGGCGACCAAGTTGCTAACGTTTTCACCTCATTAGCAGCGGGTAACGGCATACCGGAAATTGACTGGACGCTAATAGCTGCCCTCTCAGCGTTGGTTGCTATTTCCGGCTCCGGTGGTCTCTCGAACACAACCATTAGTAATTACACACGCGATGAAGGTTGGGGGATGGGACATCACGTCGGCGCTATTCCATCGATGGTCGGAGGGCTGGAAATACAACTGTCCCACCAAGGTGTGGTATTTGACCCGACCGCACCTGGCGCGATGCCGCGCTGGAAACGCTGGTATCGACACATCATGCGCGACCAATGGGTCATCTGGGCTCCCGCTTGTTTCATCGGCTTAGCGTTACCAAGTATGCTCAGCGTTGAATTTCTTGATCGCGGTGCCTCGGTACCCAACAAATGGGTTGCCGCAACCATGACTGCTGAAGGAGTTCGAGATCGAGTGAACGGAGTTGAGATCACCGATAATCCAGCGGACATGACGCCGGAAGCGTTGGCCGCACAAGAAGCGAATGAAGGAGCTCTTGGAAACGCCTTTTGGTTTATGACCGTATTTTGTGGATTCCTCGTGCTTGCACCAAGTATGTCCACGTCTGCTGATGGTGTAATCCGGCGGTGGGTGGACGTCTTTTGGACAACCAGTGACCGCTTGCGCGAGATGCCGCCCGGGGCGATTAAGTCTGTCTATTTCCGCGTCCTAATCGTCTACGCATTATTAGGTCTGGTCACGCTCGTGTCGATCAAACCAGCTACCCTGCTGATGATTGCCGCTGCCATCTACAACTACGCGCTCGGAATTAGCTGTCTGCACACGCTCTACGTCAACCGTAGCCTGCTACCACGTCAACTCCAAGCAAGAACTAGCATGCAAATTGCCCTACTCCTGACCGGACTCTTTTTCCTATTCATCGGCTGCGTTTCAACTTTGAAACAACTTGGTATGATCTAAGCCCGCTAGCGGCACCCGCCGCTTGCGGTCCTTCACGACCATCCCGCTGCGGCTTAGCCCAAATCCGCACTACCACAACAGTCTAACTTCAGCTAGAACTACAAACTGATTCAGAGCCACACCCATCTCCTTTCCCCTTTTGCAACCATATGCGGCGCCCCATAAGTTTCTTATTCGAGAATTCTCTTTTTCTCATCTTTGGCACTGTCTTGGCGCTAATCTGGGCAAACTCCGGTGCCATTGATTCCTACGAGCATTTCGTGCACTTTCCACTTGTCGGTGCGACTGCTGACGACGACCAAGATTCCGCTAATGACGGGCACGACGAGCAGCACGCACCCACATCCGACCACATCGACGACGAACTAGCAGCCGTTACCGATGATTCCCAAACAAGCCTAATCTCTCAAATATTCACCCGTGTTGTGTTACGACCCGACGATACCGGTCACCAACACGGGATTACCGTGCACTTTCTAATTAACGACATCTTAATGGCGATGTTTTTCGCAATCGCGGCTGGTGAGGTATGGGAGGCGTTGCTGCCGGGTGGGTCATTATCAAACCCTCGCAAAGCGGCAACCCCTTTGCTCGCAACGCTCGGTGGTATCGTCGGACCGGCCGGCCTTTACCTGCTGGCATCAATGTATATGGGTTCGACGGAGATTTACGCTGACGGCTGGGCTATACCCTGCGCAACCGATATCGCCTTTTCCTATCTCGTTGCGCGGATGATATTCGGTGGTTCTCATCCCGCAATCGCATTTTTATTACTGCTCGCCATCGCCGACGACGCGATCGGCCTGCTAATACTAGCCGTATTTTATCCTAGCAATCCGATCGAGCCTGTTTGGTTTTTACTGACACTAACCGCCCTGTTGCTGTGCTGGTTTTTTCGCAAAAAGAAGATCCACAGCTTCTGGGCCTATTTACTGATCCCCGGGACACTCTGTTGGCTTTCTTTTGACCTCGCGGGAATCCACCCCGCTTTGGGTCTGGTCCCGATTATCCCCTGTTTGCCACATGCCCATACCGACCTCGGAATTTTTGCCCGTGAAGAACTTAACCGCAATGACACGCTCAACGAAATGATGCATTGGTGGAAAAACCCAGTCGAACTTATTCTGGGAATGTTCGGTTTAGTAAATGCTGGCGTTATCTTCGGTCATATCGGTCAGGGAACGTATCTCGTATTACTCGGCTTGCTCATTGGTAAACCGCTCGGTATTTGCCTCTTCACCTGGATCGCAAAGGCGCTGTTCCGCTTGGAAATGCCCGCGGGAATGACCGCGCGGCACGTGATCGTCGTCGGCGTAATTTCCTCAATCGGCTTCACTGTCGCATTATTTGTTTCCACTGCAGCCTTTAAGGACCCAAGCTCTCCGATTCTAGATGAAGTCAAAATGGGCGCAGTGTTTAGCTTCTTCGGAGCTGTCCTTGCATTCATCGTGGCTCGGATACTTCGAATACGTCCGTTGATTGAGGAGGAGTTCACTGAGGTAACAGCAACCATCAACGAGGCAACGGTTGAGTCGGAGGCACCCTACGGTACAACATGATCGCTCACACGCTTATTAAATTATCATCTGTTTTACTGGCTCTTTTGCTAGTTCCGTCGGCGAACCTCTATTCGCAAGACGTTGAATTTGACGCAACCTCGAGCTATCGCGCTCGCAACGTACATGGCTGGACCGTCTATATACAAAAACGACTTTTGCGTGAAAAACGCGCTGCTGGCGCTCGCGCCTATGAGATTGTTACGGATCAATTATCCCAGCTAACTCGCTCGATTCCCGCCCAACAACTTAAACTACTACAGCAAGTTCCGATTTGGATTTGTGATCGGTCCGATGGCCCCATTCATTACCACCCCCAGCGTGAATGGCTGATCAAGAACGGGTATAACCCCGACAAGGCTAAAGCCGTCGACATTAGCCAAGTCAACAACATCATCCGTAGCGAGCACACTCAACCTTCGGTCATGTTACACGAACTCGCACACGCATATCACGACCAAGTCCTCGGGTTTGACAATCCCGATGTTATCGCAGCATATAAACAGGCTGTTAAATCCGGCACCTACGAGTCCGTACTCGGTATTCGGGGAAAACACGTTAGGCACTACGCACTTACCAATGAAAAGGAATACTTCGCTGAATGCACTGAGGCGTTTTTTGCCACCAATGACTTTTACCCCTTCGTACGCGCAGAACTTCAACAATTCGACCCTAAAATATATCAGACGTTAGTTAAAGTTTGGGGCATTGATCCCAACAAACGCTAACTCGCCCCCACTCCGAGCAACCCGGCTGTTAGGAATCCACCAATTGACCCAACCAAATACAATTGTCGGTATTGGCGAAACGCTATTTGACGTGGTTGGCAATCAGAGCTCCCTTGCCGGTGCGCCTTTGAATTTCTGCGTCA
This sequence comes from Planctomycetaceae bacterium, assembly GCA_012965455.1. Lineage (GTDB taxonomy): Bacteria > Planctomycetota > Planctomycetia > Pirellulales > Pirellulaceae > UBA721. The sequence continues at coordinate 6,677 of DTSG01000106.1, forward strand.
TGGTTAATCAGCTATTGCAGCCCAGCGGGTTCGCAACCGCAGTTGTGTCTGCCGTAGGCAATGACATACAGGGGACTGCCGCTCGACAGCAACTGGACAGCGCGTCAATAGATACTACGCACCTGCAAACACACCCCACCTTAGCAACAGGCGAGGCGCGAATTCACTTAAATGTGGACGAGGATGCTGAATGCAATTTTGAAATTTTGCCGAACGTTGCTTGGGATGACCTCCGCTGGACCGTTGCGCTACGGGAATTCACTAATCAAGTATGCTGTGTCGTCTATGGAACACTCGCGCAACGTTCCCCACAAAGCCGCCAGACATTGCACAAGTTCCTCACTGCTTGCCCCAACGCAATTCGATTTTTTGACGTCAACCTTCGTGTGCCACACTACGATGCAGAAATAATCAGGAACGGGTGCAAATCGGCAACAATCCTAAAACTCAATTCTCATGAACTCCCAATCGTTAGCGACGCCGTAGAAATGCGCCACCACTCAGATCCGGTGGGTGGATGTATCGAGCTGCTGGAACAATTTTCGCTATACGCTGTCGTGCTGACGGCAAGTGATAAAGGGACGACGATCGTGACCGCTGATCAAACGCATGTTGGCAACGTGCCCCAAATTATCGTACAAAGCAGTGTCGGGGCCGGTGACGCCTGTACGGCGGGAATCGTAGCAGGACTGACACTGAATCTCGACTTCGATAAAGTAGTCGGATTGGCAAACCAATTGGGCGCTCTGGTCGCAAGCAATAACGCACCAAATGTCTCAATTCCCCGCGCCCTGATCGAACCCTACATTCCGATTGATTAATTGGCGGCAATATTTATCAATTGAGTTTCCAATCCGACGCTCGTTTTTCATTTTTTTTGTGTATCATGTACGGCAGCGACGATTATTTGCCTTATTTTCAGATCAACTCTAGCGGATATATTATGCATGGCTGAAGTAGCAGTTCTTGGTGCAGGTTGTTTTTGGTGCGTGGAAGCTGTATTCACTCAACTTAAGGGAGTGCTCGCAATTCGACCCGGTTACTGTAATGGTATTGGCGAAGATCCGACCTATGAACAAGTCTGCACAGGGAAATCCGGGCACGCCGAGGTGATCGAAATTGAATTCGAACCGCTCACTTTGGCATATAACCATTTACTTGAAGTCTTTTTCCATTGTCACGACCCCACCACCCTGAACCAGCAAGGCAATGATCTGGGGACCCAGTATCGCAGTGGAATCTATTTCCGCGATGCCCAACAGGAAGCGGTTGCAATTCAAGTCTTAAATTCAACGGCGCAATCCAAGCTTTGGCCAAACCCTATAGTAACCGAGATAGCCCCGCTTGCTACGTTTTATCCCGCGGAACAGTATCACCACAAATATTACGCTTCCAATCCCGTGCAACCATATTGCTCGACTGTGATTGGACCTAAACTTGCTAAGTTACGGAAAACCCATTCACACTTATTGAAGGTTTAGTTTCGATGAGGCGTGTGCTTTCAATTCTATTCTTGATTATCTTCGTTAATTGCAGCGGATGTGTGATACCTCAGTTTGCAAATCCCCTTTCAAAGAAAAGGGATTCAATCATCGACAATCGACTTGTCGGTCACTGGGAGTCGGTCGAAATTGACAAAAATGGTGTACAAACGCGGACTGAGCCAGATGACGTTTTCGGTCAATATATTGTCGTGGGGCGACACTCAGAAAAAAAAGATACGATGGTGGTCGCACAAACTAAGCTAGCAGCGGACGGAACAGTGGCCCACGAATCTCGGACTGGAATTGCTACTCGCCTAGATAATGAGTACTACATTACCTGGGAGTTACAACCGGAGGAACGTGGTCCCGCCGACCGACCGCTACCGACAAACATCACATACACCATTACGACATACACTCTACAGAACAACGACACACTCTTGATAATATTCATGCTCGACCACGAACATATTATTAAAGCGGTGAAAGAGGGACGTTTAGCCGGCGTGATCGAAGAAGAGGTCATCGTTCGTAAGGGCAAAGAAGAGACCAAAATCCAGAGCGTGGTCATTGAATCGACAACAGCGGAACTGCGTGAATATTTCACCAAATTTGGTTCCGTCGCCTTTAATCGCCACGGACCATCATACTATCGCAGAGTTGTCAAATAATGTTGTTAGTAAACTCATTGCGATTCATATAAATTTGCAAAAGTGCTTATCCGCCGAAGAAATCAGCTTTAAGATCTAATTTATCACCCACATCTTGTTGTAATTCCAAGAGCCTGGCAAACAGTTTCTTTTGAATCGCTAGCGTACTCTCGTCTCCGGCCAAGTCGCGTTGTTCGAGCGGGTCGGTTTCCAAATTATAGAGCCGGATTTTCTTAATCGTTGGATACAAAATCATTTTGTAACCTTTCCAGCGTACACTGCGCTGGTTTTGCAAATAGGCACCATAGATCCCGTCGTAACACGAAACTGTCTGATCGCCCTTAAGGATTGGCAGAATGCTATTAAACTCAACGTGGTCTGGTTTTTCAACTTTCGCTAGCTCTAACGTCGTCGGCATAATATCTTGTAAATATATCTCCGTATCGACGCTAACCCCCTTCGCGACCTTAGGACCTACCACCATGAACGGAACTCGCACACTGTGGTCATACATATTTTGTTTACCCATCAATCCGTGGTGACCTACTGCAAGCCCATGATCGGCGGTGAAAAAGATGTAAGTGTTCCGTTGTTGTTTGGTCGCATGCAAATGATCTAGAATACGTCCAATCTGGTGGTCCATGTGCGTGATAATCGCGTAATATTCTTGGCGATTTACCTTGACCGAATATTCAGTTCGGGGAAAGGGTGCAAGTTTTTCGTCACGCAATCCTCGCCCAGTGGCGGCCGCGGCGTTATAGGGATATTCCTCGAGAAAATTCTCCGGAACCTCAATGTCGTCCAACGGATAACGATCGACGTATTCCTTGGGAGACTGACGAGGGTCATGTGGCGCGTTAAAGGCAACATACATGAAAAACGGCTTGTCATCCTGCTTAGCCTGATCCAAAAATCCGATCGCGTCGTCAGCAACCACTTCGCTCCAATGTTTACCACCGGCCCAATAACCGCCCCATTTCGGATCGTCGGGCAGCCAACGCTGGTCATTTGCATTGAGCGGCCGATTATACCCCTCGGGAACTTGCTGAGGCATTCCCCCCCTAACAAATCCGGTGGTGTCAAACGCTTTCCTGGCGTCAGCCCGCACGTGCCATTTTCCCGACATGTAAGTGTGATAGCCAGCCTTCTTCATATATTCAGACCAGAACCGTCCCTCTTGTCGTTCCTTTTCAGTCTCCCTATAAATCGAATTGGCGTGCCAAATAAACCGGCCTGTGTTGAGCATGCAGCGACTTGCCACGCACACGGCGCCACTCCAACTTCCCATGTTATAGGCATGAGTAAACGTGGTGCCTTGGGCGACCAATTTATCTAGGTTTGGAGTCTCTATTTCAGTATGACCAAATGCCCCGATCGTCTCAAAACATTGGTCATCGGCAAAAACAAAGAGAATATTGGGTTGTTCAGCGCTGCGACTAACAACCACCATGAATAGCCACAAACCAAGAACACTTGCCACTTGCATGATAGTTTTCAACACAGCACTCCTTTTAACAGCAACGACCATAGTAAGCCGTCCCTTGACGACTCGCGATATAAGATGATGCAACTATGCTAACAAATCCGCGATCGGAGTTCCACCATTAGAGATGTTGAATGGTCGACCGGTTGGTGAGAATATTTCCTCATCGTGCTGCAAGCCCATTGCCGCAGCGATTGTAGCGTTGAAGTCCTGCACGCTTACGTTTTGGTCCTCAACATAGAATCCATCCTCATCGCTCATGCCATAAACTTGGCCCGTTTTAATACCACCACCAATTAGCAATGTCGAGAATGCCGCCGGATGATGATCGCGACCGGCATTGACATTAATTTTGGGAGTGCGGCCAAATTCTGTTGCCAGGACAATCAACGTCGATTCGAGACGGCCGCGTTGTTTAAGGTCCTCGATCAACGAACTCAGAGCATTGTCAAGTTCCGCGCCCTTATTTGTGATAGCATCGTTCAAACCGCGATGCATGTCCCAACCACCCGTGGTAACCTCGACAAATCGAACTCCATTCTCGATCAGGCGACGAGCAAGAAGACAGCCTTGTCCAAATCGATTTTTACCATACTTCTCCTTGACCGAGTCTTTCTCTGCGGTGATGTCGAACGCCTTAATGGCATCACTCCGCAATAGACCAACCGCTTCACGGTATAAATCATCGTAACCATTCACGTGGGAATTGTCCTGTGCCCGAGAACGAAACCCCTTATCAAACGTTTGCGACAGACCTAAACGCCGACTAAAATGAAAGTCCTCTAAGTACTTTGGCATTTTTGTGTTTTCGAGGCCCTTGTTTGGATCGCCAATTGGCACGGGTGCGAACTTTGCGCCCAAGTAACCCGGACCCCCACCTTTGCCACCGATATTCACGCTAGCAGGTAACGCCTGACTGATGCGACCATCAAGCCGTTGAATCCATGGGCCCAGACCGGGATGGTTAGTAGTAGCAATTTCATCATAACTCGTGCGGAGTAGGTATTGTGCGGGTCCGTGTGCACCCGTTTCCTGATACATTCCCCGAACCACCGCCAATTCGTTGGCCATATTTGCTAGCTTAGGTAGGTGTTGACCAAATTGAACGCCACTAATTTTCGTACTGATGGCCTGCGTATCTCCCTGCACGCTACTTCCCGGTTTGGGATCAAACGTATCAAGATGGCTCATAGCGCCGGTCATAAACAAATAGATAATCTGTTTCGCCGGTGCGGTTGCCTTGATTTTATCGTCATCGATGCCCAGTGTTAAGTCAGTGAGAGCCGTCACGCCCAGTAGCGAAGTAGCCATCTGAGCCATAAATCGTCTGCGAGCACAACCATCTAACGTTTTTACATCTACCATTGGTAACCTATCCTTACGACTATTTGATAGCACGTTAAACGCGCTAAGTACCGATCCCTATTGTACGTATATAAATTCACGCGTATTCAATAACGCCCAAATAACATTCCCTAATCCAGCGGGCCCATAGTCCCGAACTTCTTTGTAACTGGCTCCGCGTTCTTCCTCGGTCGGCATTCGCCCTAAGATACTCAAGAACACCACCGTCAGGCGATTAGATTCGGCCGTGCCCATCACTTCTCGATGGACAACCGAACCGGATTCTAGCATCATGTGCGTAATGGGACCATTGAAAAGGGCTAGCAGCTGAGGAACAGTACCTTCGACAGTGCCGTCCCCGATAATTTCGCGATCACTTTGACCGAATTGACGCAAAAAATGAGAAGCCGGCAATGGCTGTGGCAACTCGGAAGCACGCCGCAACACTAATCCCTGATAACTATGCTTGCGGTCATGGGTCCGTTTGTTGGCCTCCGCTTTGCTAATATCATCGATCTTTAAGTTGATTTCAAAGATGGTCAATCCAGGGTCAGCATCAATTGCCTTGATATACTCTTTATCATCCGGACGTAAAAAGTAATCGATATTGTTGAAGGTTAGCGTTAAAACGCTGTCCCATATCTGCTCCGCCGTCATCCGCCGCAGAATCGGCCCTTCAAAGAAGTAATCGTCTACCGCGTTAACGTCATCATAGGTCACTTGCCGCTGATAAGCTTCAGTGTTGTAAATGACCCGCATGAACTCCTTGATATCGAACTTCACGCGTCGCATTTCCCTCACCAACGCGTCCAACAACTCAGGATTGGAAACATGCGTGTCATCCATTATATCGTCCACGGGTTCAAACACTCCCCGACCAAACGCTCGCTTCCACATTCGATTTGCGATCGTCATAGCAAAACGCTGATTGTCAGTAGAAGTCATCCAATGGGCAAATAAGTCGCGGCGATCAGAATCGGGGGCCATCGTTGGAATCGAACCGAATAGGATTTTTGCGGTTACCAATTCACCAGGCTTAGCATCGTCATAAGCGTAGTCATGAGGAAATTTAAGTTTGGTGGCAGTTACATTTACCGTATAGCGATTGTACCGTTCAATCCGCCGCATCAGATTTGCCTCCCGCGAACGATCGCCAACCTCCGTAATAGCCGCTTTCATATTCTTTTGAGCATACGTCGCTCGTGCACCGGACGTCTTAATCCCAGCTTCAAACGCAGCCAATTGATAAAATTCCTTCTGTGTCCATTTATCAAATGGATGATCGTGACATTGAGCGCAACCAATACGAGTTCCTAAGAAAATGCGGATTGTATTATTCAAATTGTCTAACGGCATGCCGATGTCGCGCAATTTGTAACCGGTGGCAGGGCTATGCCATACCTTCCCCTCAGCCGACAACATTTCGCGAACAAATTCATCATAGGGAAGATTGTCGCGTAACGACTTTTTCACCCAATCAGCCCAGGGGCGAATATATGTGTTTCCCGTCGAGCGGTCAACGATTCGCAAAGTGTCAGCCCAATAGTTATACAAATGACTTGCGTAGCCAGGTTGCCCTAGCAAATAGTCAATCAGCACTTCGCGTTTATTGGATTGCTTAGAAGTAATAAACAGATACGCTTCACGACCGGTCGGAATCGTGCCCGTTATATCTAAATACGCCCGACGAACGAATTGGCCGTCGCTACTAGGTCCGTTTGGCTCGATCCCTTCCGCGGCTAATCTTTTATCTATAATTTTATCAATCCGCATCGTCGCCAATCGCATTTTGCCGAGCTGACTGGAATCAACCTTGTCCATCTCAAATGGCAACGCCGTCGGGTCTTCCTGATGCGGAAGTTTTGTTTTGATTTCATTAGCGCGAGGTTTAGTGGGTGCCTTTTTCCGTACTGTTCCGTTGTTCGGCTGAGCGGACGAAAACTGGCATAAGGACAGGCAGAGAATACCTACTAACGCCAACGCTGATACAGATTGTCTTTTAAGCATAAATAGTCTCACGAACTGTCTAGATGTTAATATCCGAAAGTGAACATCTAATTATTGCACTTTGTGCTAGTTGTTGCAATCTATATATCCCTCCAACCGGTCAAATTGCTACGAAATAGTCTTGTCAACAGCTCTAAATTAATCGGAGTATGCATAAGTTTACAAAGCGCCCTTGAGAAACGTCTGTAGGTTTTCAAGTGTTAACGTCCGCGGATTCGTGAATCCGCAGTGATCCAGCAGCGCACCCTCAGCAATGCCATCAAGGTCACCAGCGTCAACTCCCATCCCGCCCAGATTTGGCGGCAATCCAATCCTATGATTCAAGGCGGAAAAAGCATCAGCTAATGCATCTGCCCCCGAAGAAATACCTAACGTTGCGGAAATAGTTTCCATTTCATTTCGAGCGCTGTCTAGGTTAAAGCGAATTGCGTGCGGAATAAAAACTGCATTGAGCGTTCCGTGATGAAGTCCCTTATGCCGCAACGCCCCGAGAGGATGGCTGACCGCGTGAATAACACCTAACCCTTTCTGAAATGACAAGGCGCCTTGCATCGCGCACATCATCATCTCCGACCTCGCCGCAATATTGTGTCCATCGTCGACGACGGCTTTGATGTTCGCCCAGCCACGACGTAGACCGTCAATGGCGATAGCTCCAGCGACGGGGTTAAAGACATTGCTGCAGTAGGTTTCCAAGCAATGCGAAAGTGCGTCCATTCCCGTTGCAGCTGTAAGTAGCGGTGGCAGTTCTAAAGTCAGCTCTGGATCGACGATCGACCATTTGGGAATAATGTGTGGGCTTATAATTGCCAACTTGCGTCCACTCTCCATGCTGATTAATGCACCACGCCCAACTTCCGAACCGGTTCCTGCCGTGGTCGGAATCGCGATAATTGGTGTTACTGCTGACGTAACCTTTTCCAAACCCCCGTAAATAAAGGCAGTATCCTCCAACGCGAGCTGGTGGGTGGCCAGAATTCCAATTCCCTTAGCCGCATCCATCGGAGAACCACCTCCCAACGCGATAATGCCATCGCACGCTTCACCTTGGTATGCTTCAACTCCCCGCAATACGGAGGCTTCCGTAGGGTTAGTTTCAATGTCAGCAAAAACCACTGGCTTGTTCATTTTCAAACGCTCAACAAATCCTCGTTCTAACAAACCGCCATCAGTTACGACCATCGGTCGCTGCATGCCAACACGTTGAATTACTTCAGGTAAGTCCGCTAACGAACCAGCGCCGAACTGAACTTTCGTAAGATAACTGATCGTGGGGTATTGCATAACTCGCTCCAAACATGGTACTAATCCAACCAAACGTTTCCCGTATTATCCCACAATTCGGCTCTTGTAAAAGGACACCGTGGCAATCAATGGCTCCAGAATCAATTCACGAACAGCAAAGTAAGCTCAAGGAACAATATCGAGCTCAACCTGGTTCAGCACTTCACACGATGACTGTGACGGGCGACGTGTCGCAGTCCACATATACGATTAGTCTCCCAACCCATGCCGGCAAGGTTGAGGCCGGATTACACACGGCCGCCGGTGGTCCTGGCACACACGCGTGTAGCGGTGACATGTTGCTTGAGGCGTTGGTTGGTTGTGCCGGAGTAACCCTTGCAGCAGTCGCAACGGCGATGCGTATTTCCATCAACAAGGCCGCGATCACGGCTACTGGCGACCTCGACTTTCGGGGCACAATGGGCGTTGAACCTAAAGCAGCCGTTGGTTTCGAAAACCTACGGCTACATTTCGACTTAAATACCGATGCGTCACAGGAATCCGAGGACAAGTTGATTTCGCTCACTGAAAAATATTGTGTTATCTTTCAGACACTGTCCACACAAAATACTATCACAACCAGTACCGGATCTCAGTAAATGGACTCTAGGCTGAAACTAGTACACCCTGCCGCCGACCTATGCATTGTCTGTAGCGATTTCGCCGCATCTTTGGAGTTTTACCATGAAATTCTGGGGTTCGAGGAAGTTCTCGATATCCAAATTCCCGCAGACGTCGCACTTGGTGCGCATCTAGCCCCAACCGCTTTCCGTCAAATACGCCTTGCCGCAGGACACACG
>DTSG01000107.1 GCA_012965455.1 Planctomycetaceae bacterium
TAATAGGAATTATTATGATGATCTATGATCTATTTTATTTCCTGTTCACGTAACACTGGCGAGAGTTCCCAGTTTTGTAAAATAAATTCTATTTCACAACGACCATCGCTATGCTATAGCCTATAAGTTTAGCTACCCAGAAGCAAGTATCCCCTACCACGAAAAAGCCCTTCACAAACCCACTTATCGGCGAAGACTGTCCTCCGATCAACTAACCTCTTAATGGAAATCCCCCTCGTGTTACAATGGGCAAGCTTAGGCCATAATCTAGCCCATCCACAACCATTTTCGCTTCGCTACTGGGTCACACAAACATTGCTCGACCATCAAGGATTCACAATAATTAAGGGCTCAACGTCAACTCTTGTTGGTAAAATAAAAGAACACCGCCAAAAGAGGACATTTTGGAGAGACATCGAGCGTGCATTTTAGAAATAGCAAATCAATTCGAGACGAAGATCAAGCCGTTGGGAAAGACACACGGACTGGTCGCGGAGCTGGCAAACGACGTCCACCGCCAAACTATTTTTCTCGAAAAGTTCAATACAAGCTATTTGGCTTAGTCGCTTTGCTGATGACCGTCGTGGTTGTGATGGAGAGAGTTCGTGATCCGGATTTGTTTCGTTTCTTTGACGAGCAGGCAGCGGGCGACGTAAATTCATCGACCAGCGGATCATCAGGCAACCACGCCAACCCCTTGTTTGATCCGCAACTTGCAAGATTTGGCAATCCATTACCACCAACAGCTAGCCAAGCCTCCAGAGACTTGCAATCAACCCACCGCACGCTGTGGATTGCCATTCTAAAAAAATTAACAGCGGCTGAACAACAAACATTACTGGACACTCTGCACCGCGCACGCAACGGGGAGCGTGGCAATGATCAGCAACAAACCCGCTGGTGGGAACTGTACCAAAAAATAGATTTACTGTACCAAAAATACGAGCAACAACTCATGCTGTCGATTCACTCGACAACAACAGCACTTACACCCGAACAGAAAACTCGCGCTCAAGCCGTACTTAGTCAACTGCGAACGCGGTGGACCCAAACGCTCCGCAAAGCATTTCTCGATATCCTTGAAACAACTCCTGACGCGCAAGCCGCAGAGGCAAATCAAACCGAATATCAATTCATTCAACACATCCTCGATCAAATTGGAATCTCACGAATCGACGACCACACGGTGTTTCGCAATAGCGACAACTTAGCGTGGTTCCGGATGCTCGAAACACTACGCACTGCCACTGCTGACCGCTTGCAAGCGAGTGTCCTAGTCAGGCCCAACATTCTTGAACTCTCGAAACAGCAAGATACGTTTCGCGGAAAACTAATTTCCATGCGGGGTGAAGTCCGTAAAGCGTATCGTGTCCAAGCACCCACAAACCAACTCGACATCCAACAATACTATGTCCTTGTAATCCGTCCCAGCGGCGGTGGCACCACTCCCTTAATCGTGTACTGTCTACAACCGCCAAGCGGTTTTCCGTCGCTACCAGACAAAGATATCGACCGCAGCACCGCAGACATGAATGACGTGGTTCAAGTAACTGGGTATTTCTTTAAATCTTGGGCGCACGTCGGAACACAAGGACAGATGTTTTCCTCGCCATTGATGCTCGCCAATTCTTTTCAATGGTTACCTCATGAACAAATGCCGCTAACGACTTCTGCAAAACCGGCGTCTCAGCTACCCGTTTGGGCAATATTTGCAATTCCCCTGATCCTCGCTGTTGTCTTTACCGGCGGCGTATACTTGATGAGCCGCTGGAAAGGGCAAACTGCTACAGATACATCCCCAACAGATATATCACAGCATTTAGCTGGTCTAAGTGATGATGAAGTAGCACCTCCGACTCGCGAAGCCCTCCAGCAACTTGCAGAACAAAACTCTTCTGCCTAATAATTCTGCCTTTTTCCAACGACTCCTAATCAGACCCCATTCATGTCCGTTACCAACATCCAGTCTCACGGTTCAATATTGCAATCCCACTTACAAGTGGTGCTTTACGCAATCGCAATTTGCGGAATCTGTTTTGCTCGACACAATTGCATACTGCACGCAGACGAACCTCTGCCATGGAATCAAAACAACATTAGTGAACACCAGCTTCCATTTTCGATTGCCCACAGTACTACGGCTGAACAAATCTTAGAGATCTCCGGAATAGGACCCAGTGAACTCCGTTTTTTAATTGACCTCGACCCCGTGGTTGGAAAAGACGTCGATACGATTGGTAAGCTGCTTGCTGTATTCCCGAAAATTAGTGAAAGCGATATTCAGCGATTGACAAAACCGACCGCCAACGCAGATTCTGCTATCACGCTTGATATTTTGGCAAGCGACGTTGATCGACATCGCATCAAGTTTTTCACAATTCGGGGACGGGCAACAAGTGTGAAACGACAATACATCATCCCCGAAGCAGCTCGACTGATTGGATTTAATTCGTTTTTCTGGGTGACCATCAAAGCTACCGACAGCGATATACCGATCCGCATCGCCACTCGAAAACTGCCCATCGCCTGGTTTCCCGCTTCGTGGAAACGCCCAGCGACAGTCGTGACCGCTGTTACCAAAGAATCCCCAGCAGCACAAACAGAGCAGCAAGTACCCTTTGAAATTGACGAACCAATTCTTGTCGACGGTTTACTATTAAAAACAACCGCTGAAAATGAACAACTCGAATTAATTATGGCTGCTTCCCGAGTTAAGTGGCTGCCGAGCGTCGTTTCCACGGAACAACATGTACATAGCTCAATGGTGCTGCTTAGCCAACATGGTTTTGATTCTGGTTTGCTTGATGAAATTCGCCGCACCAACAAATCGGCACTCGGCCATAACGACCGCGAGGCCTTCTACCAAATTCTTAAAATTTTTCAGCCGTCGTCCGCACTGGATTCAATTCAGCACGTCCATCAACAATCACCACCTCCGACTCCGGAAATTGTGGATTACTTCAATGACACTCGCGCTCTGCAAGGGCAATTTGTGACGGTCCAAGGCGACGTGCGGCAAATTAGCCGAGTTGCCATCGTCAACTCAAAAATGCAACAGCGCCTCAATAGCGACCACTATTGGCAACTCGACCTCTCCATACCAATTGGCAAACACCGTATTCGAGTGAAAACTAATGATGCCGACGAAGATGGTATTATCTTTCAAAATCGATTTCCTCTACAAGTCTGCGTAAATCATCTGCCGCCAGAATTAGAACAGGCGATGAACGAATTGCGGCAGGGTGTGGACGGGCGCAAACTACTACGCGAAAAAGTGACGGTTCAAGGGGTCTTTTTCAAACTCTGGTCCTATCAATCAGCGCTGACAATGCGGGACGGTCCTGAACGAGAACAGCTCAGTCCGCTGATTATCGCCAGCGCCATTCGTATTCATGCGAAGCCAACCGTAGATAAATCCGGTCACGGAATCTATGTTGCGATTGCCTTTATCGGTGCGCTGCTAGTTATCGCTTTTTTCCTTATCCGAGTTGGCAAGGCGGATCGCCAAGCAAAAAAACGAACCGCCAAAACAAGACACCGTCTCGACGACCTCAGCGAACTTACGGACATTGGTGCTCACGAGTAAACCCGCGGCAGTAACGGGCGCAGTACTCTAAGCCGCGGCCAAAAACGGTTGCTGGCCCGTAATCGTAATCTGCCCAGCATTGGCAAGGTGTGTTGCTGTTTCCGCAACATTTTGCTGAGCTTGTTCTATCTCGCTGAGCGAAATTGGACCGAGGGTCTGGATTTGTTCATTGAATCGTTCTTTTTGTGAACTAGTCAACGGCCCCGACACTCGCTTAATGAAATCCACCGTCGCGCCGGCGAGTGCCAATAACATGACTTGCGAATCGACGACGTGGAATACTTGAGCCAAGGAGCGATCATCAAGCAACATCAAATCCTCAAAGCGCAACGTGATTGGCTGCTCGGCTTCTTCGATAGTTGACCGATCAAACCGCTGGCCCGTCCCTAAATGACCCAACTCTGTTCCGGGTGTATCCAGTGTAGAAATAGTTCGATTGCGAAAACTGCTTTGTGCGGCAGCCCGAATCTCTTGGGCTTTAGTGTCAGGCCGTGGACTATGTCCTTGACCGTTGGTGTCAATTTGCAGTAGCCGATCTTGTAGTAGTAACACAGCGAACTGCAACGATTCAACGGCACATGTACCGGAAGTTGCAATCCTGTCTAAAACGTCCTGTTGTTTTTGCGAATCAAAATAGGACAGAATTATGCCCGCAAATCTCGAGGGCAACGCTGACAAAATGGCTGCTCCAATTTGACTATGTACACTCGACAAAAAATCCGCAACCAACGTTGGTGACACTTGGTCTAAAAAATCAAAATCCGGTGCAACATTTAATACTGAGGCTGCAGACGATTGTTGTTCCGGTTTTTGCGTTGCCAACATTTCCGCAGGATGTGCTTTGGCGGGTTCCTGATGATGATCGAGGAAATCTTCTATCACATCGGCTGAGGCAGCTAAGTCTTCGGCCGAAAGATTGGCAACACAGGCCTGTAGACGTTTCGCATCGCGAGACGACAATTGAGCAACCAACTCATCCGCTTGGCCCGGCTTGAGACTTGCAACTAAAACTGCCGCTCGTCGTAATGTGTCATGATCCATCATTTGTACTACTTACCCACTGCC
>DTSG01000108.1 GCA_012965455.1 Planctomycetaceae bacterium
CTTCTACGGCAGCAGCGGATTCGCCTCGAGCAGCAGCGAGCATTTCAGCGACACTCATGCTAGCTGGATCGGCAGCCGCGGCAGCTGGTTTTTCTTCAGCTACGGCAGGTTCTTCTACGGCAGGTTCTTCTACGGCAGGTTCTTCTACGGCAGCAGCGGATTCACCTCGAGCGGCCGCGAGCATATCAACAACGTTCATTTTAGAGGGGTCTGTTGGAGCGGCGTCCGGTTTTGCGGCGGCGGGCTTTGCGGCTTCCGGTTTTTTAGCCGCCGGTGAAGCTGCTGGTGTTTCCGCTGGGGCCGGCTTGTCAACGAGCTTCAAAAAATCGACATCAATATCAAACCAACCGATGTTCTGATGACCATCAAATTCAACCAATGCCCGTCCACTCATATTAACGGTCCTAACCGTACCGGTAAGCCCTTGGAATCTCCCGAGTTCAGGGCGATCTGCATCGACAAGCACGTTTTTGTCGGTGTAGGTATTCTTAAGATTCTCGATATGTTCAAAGACCATGATTGGTTCCGTGGTTGTGGGTCAATTGTTTTAGACAGTTAGCACATATTTTGATCGTAGAATCGTTGTTTATCAAGGGTGGCGATTCGATCAATTCCGATTTTATCGTTTTCAAGTTTTAACCAAACAAGCGATATTTCCATTCGACGGTTGCCGGCCAAGTCTCGGGCATTTCGGTGGGAGTGATCGTGATGATGTTGCCTTCGATCTTAAGCTCATCCAATTCTCCGCGACCGGTGGATTCAACTTTAATGCGACATTTGCGTCCAGCGATCGAAAGCTCAGCGACTCGTTCAATCGGATCGATAATTTTTACAGGCACCATTGATTTATACGTCGTCGTTAAGCTGCCAGCTTCAGTATCAGCCACACGACAGGCAACTTCAAATAGCATAGACCGGTCGCGAGGATCATTTTCAATTGCAACAGACCAATGACTATTTCCAGCCATGCCGACGATCAATCCAACTTGGCGACTTTGTGTTCGTTGTTCTAAGGTGAGTTGTTGCAATGCGGGGCTAGGAGGCCACAAGTCCTTCTCATCTCCTTCAACACTTTCCAGAATACGAAATGCTTGTTCTCCAGCTACCCAATCGACACAGTGTTTGAAACGTTCGTTTTCCCAAACCATACTAATACGTAGTCCGGTGGCGTCGGGTCCAATAGACTCTAGGTTTTTCAATTCTGACATAATTCTCTTTCTTTATTGCTTCGCTGAACAATTCGATTTCGAGCAAACTCTGTAACAGTAATTTTAGGAGAGCATTACAAGGATCGTCACAAATAGTTACTGCGTCGAATTCTACTCTATTCTTGTCCGATACGCCAACGAAGAAATGAATCTAGAAAGCCTTGAATATCACCATCCAAGACGTTATGAAAATTACCTTCGCTGTATCCGGTGCGTGCATCCTTAACACGTTGGTCGGGATGTAAGAAATAATTCCTGATCTGGGAACCAAATCCAACACGGGCTTTGTCTAGATATTTTTGAGCTTGTTCCGCTTCCCGTTTCTCTTCTTCGACTCGAGCGAGCCGCGCACGTAACATCTTATAGGCCGCCGCCCGATTTTTATGCTGACTTCTGTCATTTTGACACTGCACAACGATTCCAGTTGGTTCATGTGTCAAACGAATGGCACTATCGGTCTTATTCACATGCTGACCGCCTGCTCCGCTAGCCCGATAAGTGTCCTCGCGAACTTCGTTCTCATCGACTTCGATTTCAACGCTATCGGCGATTTCGGGTGATACGTCGACCGCTGCAAAACTGGTCTGTCGTTTACCTTCAGAGTTAAACGGACTAATTCGAACGAGTCGATGAATACCGGTTTCGCCTTTTAAATACCCATAAGCGAACGGCCCGCGAATGCTGATAGTGACGCTGTTAATACCGGCGACATCGTTGTCATTGCGATCCATCAAGGCGATTGAATAGTCATTGTGATGTGCCCATTGGGTATACATGCGGAGCATCATTTCAGCCCAGTCATTAGCATCGGTACCTCCATCACGCGCATTGATCGTCATGATGGCCCCAGATTGATCATGAGGACCGCTGAGCATTGATTTCAACTCGAGTTGATTGACCAGCATTTCCAAGCGGCCAATTTCCGTAGTCACCTCAGCGGCGATCTCCTGATCATCTTCACCCATTTCCAATAGTTCAACGAGATCTGCGGACGCTGTATCTAGATCTTCAATCGGTGAAACAACTGTTTTGAGTTGTTTGAGCTGTACCACGAGTTGCTGAGCGGCCTCCTGGTTATCCCAGAATCCAGCTTTTCCCATCTGCAACTCGATGGCGGTGATTTCATCTGCTTTCGCAGTGTAGTCAAAGGCTGTCGCGCAAATGCAATAACTGATTGCGAATTTTATCAGCGCGATTTTGTAATTCAGGATCCATAAATGGTGTCATTGTCAGGAGAATAAGTACCGTAGCAATCTTCATTATAAAGATAGTTAGTTAATGTAATAGTAGGGGCAGCCCCCCGTGGCCGCCCGTGGTTACTTACAAAATCCAGCCGCCGCCGAGTACGATATCACCGTCGAAACAGACGACGGCTTGTCCGGGAGCTATCGCATCGCAGGGTTCATCGAAATCAATATGCAATCCGCCGTCGTTGTTGATCGAAGCTGTTGCCCGACGAGCAGCGCTGTTGTATCGAATCTGAGCTTGGCATTTAAACGGTTCGTTAAGAGGCACATCGACTAGCCAATTGGTGCGGTCAGCCGTAAGAGAACTTTTGGCCAATTCAGAAATCTCACCGATGATTACTTGTCGCTCTGGGGCATCGATGCGAACAATGTAGTGTGGTTCGCCCAGCGCTACGCCAAGTCCTTTGCGTTGTCCGACCGTGAACTCTTCAATGCCATTATGCTGTCCAACGACGGTTCCGTTGGTAGTAATAATGTCGCCAGACAAGTCGGTGTTGCCGCGACGCTGACGTACAAATTCACCGTGATGCCCAGACGTCACAAAACATATTTCTTGACTGTCTTTTTTGTCAGCAACTCGCAGGCCCAAGCCGGTAGCAAGTGCACGGATTTCTGTTTTGGGATAGTCGCCAACGGGAAGCATCATCCGCTGCAGGTATTCTCGTTCGATGCCAAATAAGACATAGGCTTGATCCTTGGTGCCATCAATGCCTCGCGCTAAGCGAGGAAGATCTGTGGTGTTTGCAGTTGCGATCAGTCGCGCGTAATGTCCGGTTGCAACGTACTGGGCACCAACACTGTCGGCATATTCAAATAGCTTTCCAAACTTAATCCAATTGTTACACATGACGCAAGGATTAGGCGTGCGACCAATGGTGTATTCCTCGACAAAATAGTCGATGATGCGGCGGAAATCTTTTTGTAAGTTTAGCGCATAGAACGGGATGGACAGATTGTCGGCGACTCGTCGAGCATCTTCCGCGTCGGAGGCACTACAACATCCTTGTTTATGGTCAGCGCGGTTTTGCAGCAGCGGTAACAGTGGGTTATCAGCCGGATCGTCTAATTCACAGGACTGAGCAGATTCTTCGCCATGACGCATGAAAACACCGACGACATCGTGCCCTTGCTCTAGCAATAAATGAGCTGCGACGCTGCTATCGACGCCTCCGGACATTGCTAAAACGACTCGTGCCATTGTTTCTTTCCCGCTTCCTTTACCGCGAAGAGTTCCCCACTACAGTGAAAACACTTCGGGGCCGACATGCTCCGTTACCACGGTGCCAAACATGGTAAATGGTGTTGTTTCAAAAATTGTCACAGGCAGAATTTGTCCAGCCTGACGGTCGTTACCTTCAAATACGACAATGCGGTCACAGTGGGTTCGGCCCACCATCTGGATCGGTTTTCCGGCTTCTTCAAACTGTTCTGATTTCTTGCTGCGGCCTTCGACTAACACTTCGACAGGTTTGCCGATAAATTTAATGTTCTCAGTTTCGCTGATTTCATTTTGTACTTCGAGCAGTTCATTATTACGTGCTTGCTTGACGTCATAGGGCACATCATCAATCATTACGTCCTGAGCTTTAGTACCAGCGCGTTCGCTGTACTTAAAGATGAAGCTGTTTTTGAATCGGTATTCACGAATAGAATCAATACACGTCTGAAACTCAGCGTCGGTTTCACCGCAAAAACCAACAATAAAGTCACTTGAAATAGCGGCATCTGGAACGATGTCCCAGATGCGATGCATCATGTCTCGATAATCTTCCACCGTATACCCACGTTTCATTCGTTGTAAAACGTCGTTGTTGCCATGCTGCAAAGGGACATGTAAATAGGGCGAGACTTTATCGAGGTCACGAATAGTTTCTAATAAATTCCGTCCCATATCTTTAGGGTAATTGGTGACGAATTTAATTCGCTTAATTTCTTCAACTTCATGCAGCATTGCAAGCAGGGCTGCCAAGTCGGTTGTTTCGCCATCGGCTGTGTAGCTGTAGCTATTGACGGTTTGTCCCAGAAGTGTGATTTCAAGGCAACCTTGCTCAGCCAATACTCGTGCTTCATCGACGATCATCGCCGGCGGACGACCTTGCTCCGGTCCGCGGGTATTAGGAACAACACG
>DTSG01000109.1 GCA_012965455.1 Planctomycetaceae bacterium
GATTTTAGGCGAATCGTGGCATCTTGGCTTTTGCGTAACCTACGCCGCCCTGCTGATAGAAAAGGTCTTTTTGGCTTGCCAGTAGTCGCCGGATTGACAGTCGCGGTATCAAATAGGCGACGTCAACGTTAGAATTGAGAAGTAAAAATGGCGGGGGAGCTAATGTGGTTGATGCCGTAAAGATAATTGAAACTAACCTAGCGGAAGTGCGTGAGAGGATTGGGAGGAGCGCGGAGGCTAGCGGTCGAACTGCCGGCGATGTTACATTGGTGGCGGTTTGCAAGTATTTTGGCAGTGATATCACGACAGATGTTGTCGAGGCAGGTTGCCGAGAGATTGGCGAAAATCGCCCGCAAGTGCTGTGGTCAAAGGCCTCCGATCTATCAACACTCGACGTTCGTTTTCATCAGATTGGGCACCTGCAAAGAAACAAGGTGCGGCGGACCATTACCTGTATTGACTTGCTACATGCCGGTGACAGTTTACGCCTTATCAACTCAGTCTCTGCAGAATCCGTTAAACAGGGAATTGTGACACGATTGTTGATCGAGGTAAATGTTTCCGGCGATGAAAATAAACATGGTTTTAACCCGACCGAATTGGAGTCGGTTCTGGAAGATATTGCTGTTCTGCCAAATATTGATATCCAAGGGATGATGGCGATGGCCGGTTTAGAAAGTGATGCATCTAATGCTCAACGGGAATTTGCACAATTGCGGGAGCTTCGTGACAGATTGTTTTCCGTTTGTCCCAACAACGTGTCATTGAAACACTTATCAATGGGTATGACTCGAGATTACGAATTGGCCATTCGGGAAGGGGCTACTATCGTACGTATCGGTACTGCTTTGTTTGAAGGCATTCCGCGAGTATAATTTGTAAGAATCTAAATTTGTGATTCGACCCCACTAACATGCGTCGTTATATTTAGGCAATTCTACAAATGCCGAGTCAGAAACCATTTGCGATAATCACCGACGATCACAATCGTGCAAGGGGCCATGCCGAGACCGCTACTAAGTGCACGGATATGTTATCGCGACCGGATGAAATGGTGGAATTGTTAATAAAGACTCAACCCTATCGATCAGATCAAAAGTTCCGTCTGGATGAGTCTTGTATTGAGGACGAATTTGCGTGGCTTTGCAGCTTTAGGATTGACAACGAGTCGACGTCCACGCATTTTCACCGGGCGTTGCGGTTGGCGTATCATGCGGGGTACCTGATCAAGAATCGAGACGAACCCTCAAATCAACGACAAGAGGACTTGCTGGATGCGTTGCATGGGATTTGCGATTCCTTTACACCAACGACGTCGCTACAGCGCGTATTAGTGTCGTGTGAAATAGCTTGCAAGTTGGAACCTCTCGTTGCCTTGCCAATCAACAGACGATTGTTGATAGACTAACGTCAATTTGTAACGAGGATTTCGACGGTGAAGGGATGCTGGCAAGCTCCGACTTGTGTGATTTCGCCGACGTGCTAGCATCTTTGGCTAGGATAATTCAACTCGCTGCCATGGTGAATGTCGGACTGCCATTGCCGAAGTCCATTTTGAATCAGTTTCAGTGGGCCGTACGCCAGTTGCTCGTGATATGCACGGCGGACGGTCGACCTTTCGGTGGAAAATTTGACCAGTTGAGCGACGATTTCATTGCGTTGTTATTGAAATTAGGTGGTGATCCGAGTGATGTTCGCTTAGCTTATCATTTGGGGTTTCTATCCGATTTCTCGGCACAGTTTGCTGCAGAACTATCCATGAAAACTAAGCGTCCTAAGTCTTCGTTTCATTCGGAATGGGCGCAGGTCGCAATTTTGCGCAGCGGATGGGGACGTAATCGGCGTGAACTCGCAATTTCGGTTAGCGGCACGCAGGTTGAGGTCGCGTTACAATCTTGCGGTAACCGTGTTTTGCAAGGTTTCATCGAATTTACAACAGAAGTCGATGGTGTGTGTGTGGAGCCTACGGGAAAGTGGATTGAGACATGTTGGCAAAGCGATAGTGACGCAGATTATTTAGAGATGGAGTTGGAAATGGCCGATGGCTGGCGAATTCAACGCCAGTTTTGTGTAAGTCGGCGGAGTGGCGCAGTTTTGATTGCCGACGTGGTGTTAGGGACCGCAATTTCAGAAGTTAGGCATACATTGAAAGTGGCGGCGGCGGCTGGCGCTAGATTTAGCGTTGTTGGCGACGGACGGGAATTAGTGGTGGAGACGGAAAACTTGTATGGTTTGGTATTGCCAGTGGGGTTGTCGGAATGGCGTACCGACCACGGCAGAGGTATCCGCGGCGATTTAACCGCAGCAAGTGGATTGGAATTGGTCTCAAGCGGTGAGCAACTTTCAGCTTTGTATTGCCCGCTGTTTTTTGCCCTGACTCCTAGGGCTGCCCACAAACAATTCACTTGGAGGCGGCTTGTGGTCGTGAATAAGTTGAAGTACGAGGCACAGGACCAAGCGGCAGCTGCTCGGATACAAGTTGGTGGCAGGCAATGGCTTTTGTATCGCAGCCTTACCGAACAAGCAAACCGAACATTTATGGGGCAAAACTATGCTTCGGAATTCGTGTTTGGGGAATTCCTGTTAGATGGTAAACTTAAACCGTATGTAGAAATAGGGTAAGCGAAATTTATGTGGATACGCGTAAAAACACCAGTTCGACTCAAAGGTATGATCTATGACTTCCGCTACTAAGATAATGTACGTTTTGCTGTTGATGGTATTGACTGCGAATGCGAATGCCGAAGATCCTGTAAAGGGAAAGGAGCGTGCTGATTCGGCAGTGGCGAACAAGAGCTTATTGAAACCGTTGACAGCCAGTAAATCCGTATTGGCTCTAAAAAAAGAAGGTGGATTGTGGATTGATCTTGAACGGAAATGGGTGATAGTCGACGGGTCTGTTTGCTTACGCGAGGGTCCCTTGGAAATGTTCATCTGCCCGGCTCAAACGAAGGAGCACGAATCCGTGATCACCACGCCAATTGATGCTGAGAGTGTCCATACGAGTCTTTTAGCAATTGGTGCAAAAACCGGAAGTCCGGTTCAATTTCAACCTGAGTACAAGCGGGCAACGGGTTCGGTAATCGACATTGTGGTGGTGTGGGTTAGCGAAAATGAGAAAGTCAATGCGAGTTTAGCCCAAGATTGGATTAAGAAAGGAAATACACGCAAAACGATGCAGTATGGATGGGTGTTTGGCGGCAGTGGTTATTGGAAGAATCCTAATACTAATAAGACGATCTATTACGGAAACGATGGCTCATTGGTTTGCCTGTCAAACTTTCCTACAGCGACGATCGACTTGCCAGTGGAAAGCAGCAATAGCAATGCGGCGCGTTTGTACTACGCGAATACTTCTAAGATTGCCCCCTTGAAAGCACCGGTACGAATAATTTTTGCCAATCGACCGGATGTTGATCCTGCAAAAATTCCGAAAGTGTTAGGTGAGGGGTCTGCGTTACTAGAATCCGTCCGCAAATGGGCCACAGAAATTGGCACGACAGGATGAATCGGTATTTGTACAGTAAGTACAAGGAGTTGCCCCTCCGAAATGAACCCGTGTGCCACCGAATATCGCGTTGGTGGACGCGACGCAATTGTGGCTGAACGCTAATAACGGACTTTCAGCTAACGCTTTCCCAGTTACGCGAATGATCGCAACTATATTCCGCAGTGCTCTATCATCGCCGTGGGTTCACAAATATAGCTAGTGTAGAATGGGCCAAATTCTGCGTAGCGCGCGCTGGCTTCGTCGAAACGCATGCGGTATACAATATCTTTAAGGTACTCTGGGTTGCGGGCCCATAGTGTGACTCCCCACTCCCAGTCATCGAGTCCAACCGAGGTGGTGATAAGCTGTTGCACCTTGCCGGCAAATTGCATACCGCTTCGAGCGTGTTCAGACATCAGTGAATTTCGTTCGGCGAAGTCCAGCATGAACCAATTCTCGCCGACGTCCCGTTTTTTATTCATCGGATAGAAACACGTGGCAGGCCACTCTGGGAAATCTGGCGTCAAACGCTGTTTTCGCATAATAGGTTCCCGCCGCTCATATGCTTCGAGCTTAGCAGCGAATGCGGGCGTGCCCTCCTCATCTCCATCTTCGATGAGGCGCTGTCCATATTGCTCAAGGGTGGGGACGTACTCCGAGATTTCCGTTAGCGAGACATAGCTATATGTTGCCTGAAGCGTCGCTCCAAGACGGGTATTCAAAATGTTCTGATTGGCCTTTTCAATCACCAATGGATCGGGGTCCATAATCATCAATCCAAAATCGGCCTTGTGCCCAGAAACTATACTCGTTTGTAACCTAGCGGGGCCGTTTTCAGACAAAGAGAGGGCCGTAATTAACTCCGTTCGCGCCGAGTCACGGTCGTCGATTGTGTTTAGGGCTGCACGTTCGAAACGATAATAGAAATGGCTGCAGTGCCATCCTACGGTCGGGATGATGGAAGGTTCGGGGAGGTCTTGGGCACCGGGTCGTTGCGGTCGATTCATGTTGTTCGTATTTCTTAATTAGAGTGTTATTCAACTTAGGAGTTCATTGACTCGTTGAA
>DTSG01000110.1 GCA_012965455.1 Planctomycetaceae bacterium
GGCTTACGAATAAAACCCACAATCAGCGGGATCTACATCGATTTACTTATCGTTCAAGGGGAAAAATACCATGGATGTTGCCAGGGATTCAAAAATCCGTGTAATCCGGAATATATCGATATCGCTAGACAAATTCCCCACAGCGAAACTAAAAACATCGACTTGCGGATGACTTTCCATGCCGGAATCAGCATCAACAGAAACAGAGGTGTCAACC
Source organism: Planctomycetaceae bacterium (assembly GCA_012965455.1). Taxonomy (GTDB): domain Bacteria; phylum Planctomycetota; class Planctomycetia; order Pirellulales; family Pirellulaceae; genus UBA721. Next base: position 218 of record DTSG01000110.1, read on the forward strand.
AAAAGAACCAGCGGAATCCACTAGCGACGCCACCGTAGTTCCGGTCGGCCAACGGACGCAAACTATAGAATACAATTAACACAATAGTAAGTGTGAGTACCACATAGGCGAGCCGTCTCCAAATTGGTTCTGGATCGCGCCACGCAACGGCAATACCTAGTAAGGAAAATAGCCAAATCGGCGTTAACGAAAAAATTCCATGGTGCCCGACCGTCATGTGTATTAAGTACTGCAAACGTGACGGCTCACCCAAATCAACGCCACTCGCAGACCCTGGTAGCCAATAACTCGCCCTCCCGTTTACTTCATAATCGTACCAATTATCCCAAGCCCGAATTTCGAACACACTACCAACCTGTTGCAAAGCGTAGCGGCGTTTGTTCTGTAGATCAAAAATACGCCACCGCCCAGCAGTTGGATGTTGCTCAATCACAATACTACTCATACCGGGTAGGGCGACGTCTTTGTCGGTCCGTCCACCAAATAATGCAAGAGTTTCGGGAACGACCCCTGATACCAATAACGCAGCATCTTCTTGTTCCAAGTATGCAAGTACTTCTCCATCGCTACGATGAGCGTAGGGAGGTCGTAGCGATCCGTGAGCCCAATAATTACTCCCGAAAAAGGCCGCCGCAACCACGCTAATTCCCATTACGCCGAACGTCAACGTGTGGGTCGGTGACCGCACCAACAACCAAATCCCAATTAGTCCCAGGAAAGATAGCGCGGGAAGTTCAAACGTGACACTTAACGCTGTCAGGACACCAATCGCAAAGTAATCTAGCCGGCCAGATTTCCGATCGCACTCGATACGAATCAATAACACAATTGTGGCAAGCACACATACCGCTGCCGGAAGATGATTATTTAGTGACACGGCAAAAGTTGAAAGGAATGTGCCAAACCCCGCAGTTAGTCCTAGACAAATTAAAACCGGCCGATGCCTCACAAAACGTTGGCAAACGTGCAAGTAGAGCCACAAAAACAAGCCAAACAATAAGACCTGATTCAAGAAAACGAGTCCCTTGATCGCCCATAACGGATTGACAAGCATGTCCACACCAAACACGCGGTTCAATACCCAGTATTGAGAGGCCACGAACAGAATGTATAGCGGTGGTTTACTGGAATAAAAATGTTCCCCGCCGGAACTGTCGATGTGATAGACCTTATCAATAGTACCCCAATTCCCGTTGGGACCTCGTAATCGATCAACATCATCAATCTGCCATGTTCCCTGATGCACCAACGAAACAACCGCTGCCCAGCGACTGCGATCGTTCGCACAGTGCATGCCTGTTGCAACCTCACGACCTGCTATGAACGCTCGATCCGCTTTGGAATCCTTGTCAAAATACTGATGCCATAACACTAAGCGAATCGAAATCAACAATAGCGCCGGCAATATCAACCACGCCAATTCACGCTTAGACAGTAAGGGCAATGATTCACCATCAGCGTTTGCGGAACGGGACTGCTGTTGGCCAGACTTCAAGCCAGCATCAGATGACTTGTACGACTCTGCAATAAAGTCATCTTGCGTGTCAGGCATCGCCGTTATCCTGATCGCCGACAGAGTCCTTAACAGAATATATTTGTTCATCACGCACAGTCTTCTTGGTGATAAGTTCCGCCAAGAATCCAGACGTCAACAACTGAATGCCAATGATCACACCGGCTATCGAAAAGTAGAATAGAGCGCGCCTATGTAGATCAATTGGGTCTGCTACATCCATCACTCGATGAACAATCCACCAAAAAGTCAAAATAGTCATGGTAAGCCCGGATATAGCGAAGCAGCCCAAACCAAGTGACCCCAACAGATGTTGTGGACGATTGCCGTAACCGGTAACCAAGTGCACTGTAAGCAAATCCAGAAAACCCTTTATTATCCGCTTCACGCCGTATTTTGATTCACCAAACTGCCGCTCGCGGTGGTTCACAATGACCTCTCCCACGCGCCAACCTCGCGCGGCCGCTAACACCGGTACGAAACGGTGAAGTTCTCCGTAGAGCTGTATTTCTTCCAGCACGCCGCTGCGATAACATTTGAAACCGCAATTATGGTCATGTAGTCTCACGCCAGTCAGTTTGCTGACCATAAAATTGAACACTCGTGAAGGTCCGACCTTGTGCCAAGGATCATACCGTTTCTTTTTCCAACCACTTACCACGTCAACATCTTGGGTTTCTAGGGCTTCTAAAAAATTGGGAATCTCTTGAGGGTCATCTTGCAGATCCGCATCCAGAGTAAAAACAATGTCGCCCTGGGCTAGTTCGAAACCCGCATTCAATGCAGCGGCTTTTCCAAAATTCCGTCTAAATTGGATGCCCAACACACGCGAATCACTCTCATGTTCCTCTACGATGACATCCCACGACCCATCGGTAGATCCGTCATCAATAAATATCACCTCATAATCATAACCCTGCTCAGCAGCGATCGTTTCAATTTCTGCGAGTAAAGGATTTAGACTCTCAGCCTCGTTAAAAACTGGAATTACAAACGATAGCATTTTCTAGACTCCGGAATTTGTTGGTTCGTTATGGGTGGATCGTTTCGCTCTGCCATAATGTAAAAGAAAACCGGCCGCTGCACCCAATTCACATAATAACCACACCACTCGTAAACTAATAGCGGAAATCACGGCGAATACGGGACCAATCATCGGCGTAAGCAGAGTAGAAATAACCATTTCTCGTACGCCCGCTCCACCCGGCAATAGTGACAGAAAACCCGCGACCATCGACAGCGACACTGCAGCAATGACCTGAGGATAGTCCCAGATATCTAATATCGGACCACTCTCCGTCGGCGGGAAAGACCACAATACAAATATCATGCTGGCACCAAAGAACAGCCAACCCACTGCCGCCAGGAACCAACCTTTGGCGAGAAACTGCCAACTCAAACCATCGATAGCCTCATCAAGCATCGACAAACCTCGTCGTTTACTCAGATATCGCAATACGAAGCGAAACATTGGCGGACTCGCACCTACGCCTGACCCCACAGCAAGCCCGACAGCTAACAATGTCAACCAGCCACTTTCATGTGCAGTTCCATAGCCGGACAAGAGGAACAAACTTGCCAAAATACCGCCCACAGCCATCATTCCCAGCGTCTCAACGAACACACCGACAACCGCAACACTTCGCTTAACTCGCGATGAACTAACTCGGTCACTACGGATAATCACAACTAACGCCTTACCGGGAACGTATTTTCCTAAATGACTTAAAATGTAGGATCGTAGCGACTCCAATATCGTCGGGCGTTGCCCCATCGCGTGCAACGCGAGATGCCAAAACAGCCCAAAACAAACCAATCCGATTAAATAACTTAATGCGGCCAGCATGACACACAGTAAATCCAGATCGCTCACGGAGAAATGCGTTGCGGAAAACTGATCGCCAGCATCACGCAAGGTCTTTGCGATCCAAACACCAACAAGGACAACAACTGCAAGACGAATAAATAACTTCAGATGGTATTTTGAGCCAGATTTCGATTCACTTGACGAATCTGTTTCGGCCTGGCCGATTGCAGCTTTTACGTCTTCCAACGGTTCTTGGGGTTCGTGCGTCATTTATGATCCATCGAGTTGTATTCAAACGCATTTACTTATTTAGCAAACCAGTGGTATTGTCTACAATAACTGAACACCAATTACTAGCTATCTTGGCAGCCGCAATTTGGTTTTCCTCGACGTGCTCGAGTATTAGTATACAATGCACTCTCTTTTAACCGCGAATAACTTAACACCGAATCATGGCAGAATCAAATAATAAATACCGCCGCTTGATCTCATTTCTTGTTCTAATCGCCATTATAGTCCTTAGCGGCGCGATGTTTTACCAAGTTATGGCGTCCTTTGTACTGCCCTTGTTCTTGGCAGCTGTATTGTGCGTCGTTTTTGCACCACTGCATCGGTACATACTAAGTAAGTTCAAAACTCGAGTCCGTTTAGCTGCACTTACCACAACAGTAGTCATCGGTTTGGTCGTGCTTCTACCCTTAATCACTACCGTCAGTATCGCTATCGTCGAGGGAAGCAGACTCGCATCCACCGTCACACCTGCCGTTATCGCCGACAGTCTGGCCGACCTGCGACAGAAGTTCAATCTTAACATTCCCCACAAGCCAACATTGCTAAAAATCGAGGAAGAAATCGAAACACTCACGGCTAGTTCCTCCGTTAGTCTTTCCGACCAAGTCGCGCAATTACAAACGGACCACCAGTCACTCGACCAGCTAAAGTTACTACTATCTGATCTAAACTTGGACGCCGAACAACATCCCTCCGCGGCAAAGCGACTGGTGGAA
>DTSG01000111.1:0-2500 GCA_012965455.1 Planctomycetaceae bacterium
CGAACGTTGCTATGCCGGAGGACTCTGAGCAACAATTAAACATCAAAATCGACATGAAGTATGCACAACTCGCCGCCTCAACACTCGGTAAACTTCGCACACTCAAATTTCTACAACGTACGGAAGCCCATTTTCGGCAGTTCTTTCCAGACGTTGTTGTGGATGCCTTGCAAAGCACTACACCAGAAGAGCTTTTAAGTCCGCGCGAGTGCCAGGTTTCGGTGTTATTTTGTGACCTCCGCGGGTTCGCCCGCACTAGCGAACAGTCACAACACGATCTCATGCAATTGTTGCAATCAACCAGTCAATCACTATCGGTGATGACTCGACAAATCCTCGATCACCACGGTGTCATTGGAGATTTCCACGGTGATGCGGCAATGGGTTTTTGGGGTTGGCCTGTTGCCACGGACGACGGTTCTGAGGCGCTCCGCGCATGTCAGGCCGCATTAGCCATTACGGCAGTATTTGCAGAACAAGCAGAACCGACTCGAGCAACGATTGGCATTGCCTCTGGGTTAGCAGTCGCAGGGAAAATTGGGTCCGACGATCAAGTGAAAGTTTCCGTGCTCGGGCCAGTCGTCAATTTAGCTGCCCGACTCGAATCAATGAATCGACAGTTCAACACTATGATTCTTGTCGATGCAGCAACGGCTCAAGTGGTTGAGCGAGCCAAATTACCACTAGCCACAGTTAAGCTGGCAACGGTTCGTCCGCAAGGAATGGAAACGGACACAGCCATTTATATGTTGTTATCGCGAGCAGAATTACAAAACAACAATGAGTTTTACGAACGATATAGTGTGGCGTTACAAGCGATCGAGAATGGAGAACTGCTAGATGGGCAGGCAAGCCTAGAAGCCTTATTGAATGACTACCCTACGCAAGCGAGTTTCGCTCAGCTTGTCCTTGAGCACATCAGCCAACATTCATCGCACGTCATTCACTTACAAGACAAATGAATCAATCAGATCTAGTCGTTGTGGATCCGAGCACCTAAGTTACGGAGTTGGTTGAGTTGTTTTTTTGTACCGCGACCTAACGGGTTATTACTCACGTAAATTTTCCAAAACGGTGAAAATCGTTTTTGCCCGTCGCTATCAGCTGATGCCATCTCAACCAGAACACTTAGGTCAACGACTTCGTTACCTGTCAAAAGCAAGTACTTGAGTTCGGTGAATTTTGCTAACGGAGTAAGATCTGCCACTTTGTTATTTCGCAGATCTAGTGAGGAGACGCGCGTGAGCCCGCTCAGAGAATCAATTTTTGTAATTTTGTTTCCATCTAGGTAAAGTGACCATAGTTTTGTTAGTTCAGCGATGGCTGAGGTATCTTGGATTTGATTCCCAGAGAGGTACAGCGAACGCAGGTTCGCAAGTGATTTAAGTGGTGCGAGATCGGAAATTTCATTATTTGATAGTTTGAGATACTGCAGAGCCGCGAGGTTAGCGATCGCTGAGAGGTCGGAGATTTTATTACCTGCTAAATTCAAGGATTGAATATTTTTGAGTCCTGCGAGGGCACCGACGTCAGTGATTTCGTTGTCAGCTAGAATTAGTTGCGCTAAGCTACGACATTTTTCCAGTCCAGCAAGATTCGTGATCCCAACTCCGGAACCTTCGATGCTTGAAATGTTTTCTACGTCTGCTTCGGTTAAAGGTTCTTCGTTATTGCGTTTTGCAAATACATATTTACGAACGACTTTTTCAAGGTTTTTATCCGCAAACACACCTTCGGCTTGCACTTGCGTAGCAGCGGAATGGAAGAGTAGGCAGATTGAGAGAGCAGCAATTACGAGAGATTTCATGTGAGCGAATCCAGTTTGTTGACTTTTGTGGTTTGGAGTTTGGAGTTTGATGGCAGTACCTTTTGCACTATTCATTTTACGATTGTACGCTACCGCTCGACAACCGGTAGCGATAGTGATTTTTGCACTTTTGCACGTTTCGGTTTGGAGCCAAATACCAACCACGAATTACACAAATTCGCACGAATTTGAAGTAAGGGCTAGTTGCGATATCTCTCAAGCGTTGATTTCGCTTGCACAACCGAACTTCTGGTAGCCTCCGCCGCGCTGGCAGGCCACGTCATATTCCGCTACACAGCGCCGACAGGTGCCTAATTTTGTTATTGCAAATCCAGCTTTAGATCGCTTTTTTTACCCCGACGAAGCTCATTTGTGATTTGATACAGGCAGCTTTGAAGCTCTCAGGGCGTGATACGGATTCGAGACGACCGGTCACAGCGCCTGCTTGTTTAAAGATAAGATCCCCACAATCGTACCAAGACTGTCCGGCATCGATCGCAATCTCAATTTCATCAAAGCTATCTAATGCAATCGTCTCTTGGATTGATGATCCATCAAATGCGTCTTCGCTAAGAATCGCTCGAGTGGTAATTCGATACCGCTGCGGGGCGAGGCCAAGTTTTTTCGCGAGCGGTCCGATTAGGGGTAATCGGTTCACAGGAAAGACACGTCCAATCCACAGTCCGGCACAGA
>DTSG01000112.1 GCA_012965455.1 Planctomycetaceae bacterium
CGCTAGCTGCTGAAACACAGGCCGATGGAAAACTGGGTCGTCGAGTTTTCTCAGCGGCGCGTCTTCGCCCGCGTCCCTTTCTAGAAACCAACTTTTTTCTGCATCGCTAAGGTTGTCGCGAATTTGCTGGCCCCAAATGTCAATATCTTTGATCGCCGATTCGATTTGAGCGACTGTAAAGAATTCATCAACCGTCAAATGGCCGTCTTGCTGGAACTGTTCGAGTTGTTGGTCGGTGAGCATTGGTGGTTTTCAAAACAGAGCAAAAAGCGGACTGCCTTTGATTACGTCGCGGGTACCTGTGTTCTGCGATAGACTTCGGCGCAATGTTTTGAACATGTGTTGCGGTCATTTTCTTGGGAACAGGTATTGCAGACGACGGTTTTCTTTTCGCAAGAGGAGCAATCGATCATGAGATCTCCAGGGTCTCCGCAGTGTGGACAAAACGAATAACGCTCTGATGGATTCAAATTGGTGTCCACCGACACTCGGTTATCAAACACAAAGCACTCACCGTCCCAATGCCCTTGCGGATAGTTTTTGAGGTAGTCGAGGATACCGCCCTTAAGTTGATACACTTCGTTGTACCCTGCGCGTTGCATCGCAATCAGCGCTTTTTCACAGCGAATACCGCCCGTACAGTACATCAGGACTTTCTGATCTTTATCGATTCCACTATTTTTAACCCATTCAGGAAATTCTCCAAAGCTGTTTAATCTCGGGTCAATTGCATCTTTAAACATTCCGATTTCCGTTTCGCAGATATTGCGAGTATCGATGACGACAACATCTTCTTTATTGTTGAGAGTGTCATGCCATTGTTTAGGTGAGAGGTGATTACGATCGCCATCTGGCAGAATCGACTTGTCCTTAATGGCAGAAATTTCATCACGGATTTGAACTAACCAACGCTTAAAGGGACGATCTTGCGAGTAACTATCTTTGAAAACGACTTCACCGTACTCTTGTTGCAAATATTCTTTGAATCCGCGTATTCCTTTGGCTGAGCCGGCAATCGTACCATTTACTCCTTCAGTCGCGACCAGCGTCAGTCCGAAGAGTCTGAATTTAAAGCCCGCACGCTGCAGTTTGCTACGGCGGTCCGCTAAATCAGATTCTTCAATAGCGACGAATTTGTAGAAGGCGGTAATAGTATAGGTGTCTGGCATCGATCGATAGCCTAGGGAATATTTGGATTATTGAATTTCAAAAATGGCTTCAACTTCAACTGCAGCGCCGGTCGGCAACGCAGCAAAACCTAAGGCACTACGGGCGTGATAACCATCGCCGTCTTTGCCAAAAATTTCGTGCAATAGATCCGAGCAACCATTGATGACCAGATGTTGATCGGTAAAATCTCCGGCGGAATATACACACCCAAGTACTTTAATGACTTTTAGTCCATCGAGTGTGCCATGAGTGTTGTGTACCGATTGCAGGATTTTGATAGCACAGTCCTTTGCGGCTTCGTAACCTTCGTCGACACTTACGTTAGTACCAAGGATGCCTTTGGCGGTACTGGTGTGACCAGAGGTAATGAGTTGGTTACCGCTGCGGATACAGAGGTTTAGGTAGCCGGGCTCTGAGGGAGTGAATTCAATACCGAGTTCTTCAGCTTTTTGTTGTGCGCCCATTATGTTCTCTCAATTCTGAATGTCTAAGTATGTTGTGCGTTTGTGAACCGTCAATTTAACATGCAAAGGACAATGATGGAACTTGTTGTTACCAACTAGGTAATGGACATTGTGTGTTATCTTGGTCGTTGCATCATTGGTGCTGCTTAAATTATCATCAGCGGCATTAACAGTTGTTTGTTTATTATGTGTACAATAGAAACACGATCTAATGGATAATTCGCATTTAATTGATTTAACGGATGGAATAGCATGAACATCAAGAAACAAAATCGTCGTCACTTTCTCAAAACTACTGGTGCTGGTGCAACCGTGTTGTCAGGGCTTTCCACGGGAGTTTTCTCGAGCGTTGAAGCAAAAGTATCGACGGCACCCAGCGAAAAACTTAACATCGCCTGTGTTGGTACTGCCAATCGAGCGGCTGCGGATATCGCCGGTGTGAAGGGTGAGAATATTGTTGCGATTTGCGATATTGATTCCAATTATCTTAATCGAGCTGCAGGCCAGTTCCCAGATGCGCGAAAATACGAAGACTACCGAGAGGTGATTGACCAAGAAGGTGATCGAATTGATGCAGTGGTTGTCGCTACCGCAGACCATTCACACGCTCCGGCAGCATTGCGAGCTATTAGAGCTGGCAAGCACACATATACAGAGAAACCATTAAGTCATACAGTTTTCGAAGCTCGGTTGATTGCTTCCGAGGCTGCCAAGTACGGAGTGGCTACTCAATTGGGTACGCAGATTCATGCGGGTGATAATTATCGCCGAGTTGTGGAAGCGATTGGCACGGGAGTATTAGGTAAAATTACAGACGTACATGTATGGGTCGGAAAAGGTTGGGGCGGAGGCGACTTGCCAACTAAAGATCAAATCACGGCAGCGCCGGACAACCTAAATTGGGATTTATGGTTAGGGCCCGCTGAAGAACGTCCTTATGCTCCCGGACGCTACCATCCTGCTAACTGGCGTCGCTGGTGGGCATTTGGCCAAGGCACACTAGGAGACATGGCTTGTCATTACATGGACTTGCCGTTTTGGGCGCTAGGATTGCGTCATCCTATATCGTGTAAAGCGACTGGACCAGAAGTGCACCCAGAAACGTGCCCATTGGGCTTGAAAGTTGAGTACGTATTCCCGCAGACGGATAAACATGGCCAGCTTAATTTCACTTGGTATGACGGCAATATGATTCCTAAAGAAATCGCAGGCCAACGCGTACCGGGTTCTGGTGTGATGTTCATTGGCGAAGAGGGAATGATGTTTGCAAATTACAGCAGCTATCGTTTGTTTCCCACCGATAAGTTCTCAGGCTGGACTCCACCGGCACAAACGATTGCCAAGTCGATTGGTCACCATGCTGAGTGGATCAAGGCATGTAAAGACGGGTCACCGACGACATGTAATTTTGATTACTCAGGCGCTTTAACAGAATCCGTACTGTTGGGCAACGTTGCCTTTCGTACAGGCGAAATGCTGGAATGGGACGCTAAATCATTAACGGCAACCAATTGCCCTGCGGCTGCTAAGTACGTAACGAAAGAGTACCGCAAGGGATTTGAAATTCTGTAAAGGATGAATTGCGTTTGCTCGTGAATAGCAGCATCAAATCTGTTTCGCAAAAGCACTGTCCACTATGGGAGATACTTCAATTGTATCTCGGTAGTGGGCAGTTTTTCTTTTAACGCTGCGACTCCCTCTGCGGTGACCGCTGTCCGTGTCACTTTGAGATCTTGGAGTGTCGTCAAGCCTGCGAGGTGTGGTAGTCCAGCATCCGTGATGGTGGTTGAACCGAGGTGCAAGAATTCAATCGCTTTCATGCCGTGGAGGTGTACCAGACCGTCGTCTGACAGCGACGTGTTGTCTAAGTTGAGCCATTGCATGTTTACGAGACCAGCGAGTTGTTCGATTCCTGAGTCAGAGAGAGCGACTCGCCACAGATTGAGCTTGGTAAGTGTGGTGATCTTGGACAAATGGCTCATACCGACATCGGAGATGACACTGTTCTCACTGAGATCAAGGTCTGTAAGATTGGTGAGCGCGGTGAGTTGTTCAAGTCCAGCATCGGTAATTTGCGTTTGCGAGATGCGTATTTTTTTGAGCTTAGGATGTTGTTTGAGTGCTGCCAGTGAGGTGTCGTCAATTAGTGTTTTGGCGAGATATAATTCTTCTAGGTTTTGCAGAGGTGCAAGGTCTGGTAGATTTTCGCCAACCCAGAGGTGGTCGAGTAAGAGTGCTTTGAGGTTGGTGAGTTTACCAATGTCAGCCAGCGCACCGTCATCGACAGTCGTTACTCCACTTTCACCAGAAAGTCGAAGTGCTCGTAATTTGCTTAAGCCAACCAGATGTGCCATCCCAGCGTTACTAACACCGCATCCGCGTAAATCTAAATTGGTAAGGTTGTTGAGTCGACCAATGGTTTCCAGTCCAGCGTCGGTGATTTCTGTTTCGTTGAGGCGGATAGAAGTCAGTTTTGATAGTTTAGAAAGTTGCTGGAGGTCGTCGTCTGTGGCGGGGCAGCCGATCAGCGAGACTTCTGTGATTTGACCATCGCTATTTGCTTTAAACTTAGCACCGAGTGCTTGCAACGCGTCGACGGTGAGCGCATCATCGGGTTCAGTTACTGGTGTTGGTACTGCATTGCCTTGTGAGGGTGGATGAGGTAGACCCTGGTCGCAGCCAGTTAGAACCGAGATCGATAGGTAAAGAATGGTAATGACCAGAGTTTTCATCCGAAAGCGGCTTTCTATTATATGGCGATATAATTATTAGTATTACAGGAAAACCAATATACCATACCATGGGTTCGTCAACGAATCACGATAGGCTGTCGTTTAGTGTTCGCGCCGAGAGCTGCGGATGGTCCATACGAAGCAGAGGCCGGCGGCGACAAGCAGGCTCCAT
>DTSG01000113.1 GCA_012965455.1 Planctomycetaceae bacterium
CCGTGGACTTCGAATGCGGTGTCATCTTCATGGTTTTCTACCGTTGAAACGCTGTTGCCCGGGCGGATATATCCGAACGATTCCGCTGCGTAGCTGGGCTTAATCCCGAAGGTAACTAGTCGGCTCGGATCTGCGTTGACCAGTTCAACTCCTTGTTGGACCGCGTGCTGAAATTCTTCGATCGGCTTAATCAAATGGTCGGCAGGCATGACCAACATCGTTGCGTTGGGGTCGCGCTTGTTCAACAAACTGGCAGCTAAGGCGATACAGGCTGTGGTATCCCGCTTTGCCGGTTCCCCTAATATTGCCGAGGGAGGTAAATCTGGTAATAGTTCACGCACAGCAGCTACGAGACTGTGATTTGTAACAACAAGTGTCTCAGTACGTGCAACTAGATTATCGAGTCGAGCGACCGCTGCTTCGAGTAGTGTTTGTTGGCCTGCAATTCTCAGCAATTGTTTTGGCGACTGTTTACGGCTGGCTGGCCAAAACCGAGTGCCCGACCCGCCGGCCATGATGACGGCATAAACCATACAATGACTACCTCGCAGTGGAACTGGCTGACGTTAAAAATATATCCGTTTTTATGGTCTGTGGTAAATCCGGGCGTTCTCCAACCTGTTGAGCATTACGAGCCCAGCAAGGATCGATTTCAACGGTAATATTCATGTCTACTTGAACACCAGCTGCGATGAGCCAATTGCGGTGCAACGTAGAGATAGCTTGTTGGCAGGTGTTGACCGTATTGAAACTGGCCGACGCCTGATTCTTGACAGCAGCAAATACGAGATTGCGGTCTGCTTCAATAACCGTGGTTTTGGGTGAAACCGACAGCGCGTCAAAAATAAACCGTTCAAATTTAATAGCATTCGGCTCCGCCGGATGGATTTGATTCCCTAGATGATCAATGTGGGAAACAGTCTTGTGTGCGGTGTGAAAAGGCAGGGCAGTAGGATCTTGGGCTAGTTGTTGTAAAAATGATGTTTGAAATATGTGCACGGCGATGTTGGCGGCCCAAAAATTCAGTTTCCCATCGGGGGATGTTTGTGCGGCGAGCTGCGTTGGCATTTCAGTGTATTCAATCATCTGAATGCGGCCGTCCATTTGGACAATATTTCCTGTTTGGTCTTGTGCATCTTGTTTTGCGACCGCTTGAAGTGTCACGGCGGAATCTGTCAAACTATGGAAACCCGTGAGTTCAGGACAGCAAGTTGGCGAAAGCGGATTATCAATTTGTCCAAAAAAGAAATGTTCAATATCAGCTTGTTGATATTTATCTAGTAGTTTGTCTGCGACTAGTGCTTCGATCAAACCTCCATGACCATTGGGGCTTACGCTGATGGTGTGGGGTGATTGCAGAAGGATTTGGCCAGATCGAGAATCAACAACTGGCAGTGTGCCCTGGCAAAAAAAATCGATAGAATCGTTCAACCCGAAATAATCATGTTCTGCAAAATAGCTTACCGTTTCATCGTGAACGCTGGGACTGGTCATGATCAGCAGTGGGATTGTGGTTTCGTAATTTCGCTGCAAGGCGTCAATTTTATTAGCCAGCATTTCAAATAGTGTTCGCTGTGAAACTGGTCCGATGGGAAACATCCCTTTAGGTTTATCAAATCCCAGTCTGGATCCTTGGCCACCGGCAACAATTAACGCCGCAACTTTACCTGCACGTAATAGGCGTTCGCCTTCAGCCAACGCTTGACTACGCGTAACACCACTGGGTGTATTCGCCTCATCTAACCGCAATGCGACCGGGGGCATGATGTCATGATGGCTCGTGGTATCGATATTTAAAGAGGTCGGATTGTTTGCATCTCCGTGTTTTGCAAATAATTGATTCACTAGTTCCAAATCAAGATATGCAATTTGCTGCAACAGTGACTGGAGTTCAGATTCGTCAAGTTGGTCTACGAACCCGAGCAGGTGCGATTGTCCTGCTTGTTGGAGTTGTTCGGCGATCGATGACAGCGTTGGGGTCATAGCCAAATGTTAATCACGCTCCTAGATCTTTGCACATCTGCTTTGTGTGGTCGCTACTAGCGTTGATTCCACGGGAAACATCAATAGTGACAGTATTCGTTATAGTTCCCCGCGAACCCAGCGATAGGCTAGATAAGCGAGCGCTGGGAAAAACACGAAGATCAATCCATAGGTAAACAGGGACGTCCAATATTTTCGGGGCCAGCGTGCCATAAACTTCTCGGTAAATAGAGATCTCAGATTCTCTATCTTAAATTAAAATTCGCTAAGCGGCGACCGTTCGTACCGCTACCATCTCGATTTGGATAATTAATTCGACAGGTTCTTCATATTTTTGGCTGAGTTTGAGTTCTAAACGAGCACCGAATGTTTGCCTTTCGTCGAGACGGATGGTTGCGGGCGGTCCTTCCACAATATGTGTGGTAATTTCGGGGATCGCTATCAAGCTTGGCACAAACGACAAATGAATCGTCTGATGGCGCTGGCTAGGTTCAAAGAGTACGCGTTCGATGGCCGTAATAGATTCACCAGATTCATCGGAAAATCGAGTCCACGATTGCTGAGCGTTGGTTACCAATGTTGTTGCAGTTTCGCTGGTGTCATCTAGGGGTAGGATTTTTGGCGCGAATGTTGGTGGCGTATCGATTGTGTCAAACAGTAGTTGTTGTTTAATGACGGTTGTCGGTTGGGGCCGTCCTGAGGATTGTTTTCTGAGGGAAACGATCCACCAATTGCATTCGACGACGACGAGAAATAATCCGGTCATCACCACTAGGCTGCTACTGACCGTAGCGTTGGAAATTAATATAAACGTTTCCAAGGAGATGATACTTGGAGCGGCCCAGACAATGCGACTCAACCAAGATGCTTGAGAGTCGCGTGGGTTGAAAGTACAGAGGTGAATGCAACCATTGATGCACAGGATACCGACAAGGGTTGCAGATAACAAGGACGGATTAAGTGTGGCCGTAGCAGCTGGGTGTCTGGCAATGAGTGCTGCTTGAGCCAGAATTACAAACAGCGCTGTTGCAAACATTCCTCCACGTCGAACCGCGGTGAACAATGTACTGGTGGTGGAGCCGGTGGGTGTAGCAGCAATACTAGACATCGTGGAAGATTACTGCACGTAGGCGTCGAACGTCAATAGAACACCAGATTGTTGTGCCTAGAACTGCGCCTTTAATTCCTCGGCGCGATGCGTTGATTCCCAACTGAATTCGCTACGACCGAAATGACCCCCGGCAGCGGTCTTACGATAAATTGGTTTTCGTAAATCGAGGTCGTTGATGATGCCGCCAGGTGCTAGTGGAAAGAAATCACGAATGACTTGGCAAATTTGGCTGTCAGCAACTTGGCCCGTGCCTTGGGTATCAACATGAATACTTACCGGGTCCGTGATACCGATTGCGTAAGCAAGTTGTACTTCGCAGCGTTCAGCTAATTCAGCGGCGACAATATTTTTAGCAACGTGACGAGCCATGTAGGCAGCGCTACGATCAACTTTAGTGGGATCCTTGCCACTAAACGCACCCCCGCCATGTCGTCCCCACCCGCCATAGGTGTCGACGATGATCTTGCGTCCTGTCAATCCACAGTCGCCATGTGGTCCACCCGTGACAAAACGTCCGGTCGGATTGATGTGGTAGGTAGTATCCCCATCAAGCATATCCGGCGGCAATAATGGGTTTACAATTTCGTTGATGACAAATTCTCGGATATCATCATTTTCGACAGTAGGCGAATGCTGGGTGCTGACAACCACCGTGTCGATGCGAACTGGCTTAAAGCCATCATACTCAACAGTGACTTGGCTTTTACTGTCGGGTCGCAACCAATTGACTTCACTGGAAAATCGCGCTTGGTTAAGACGATCTAGGATTTGATGTGAGAGAGCGATTGTCAACGGCATTAGTTGTTCGGGAGTGTCACGACAGGCAAAGCCAAACATGAGACCTTGGTCTCCAGCACCAATGTCTTTATCAGATTCCGCATCTTCGTTTACGCCTCGAGCAATGTCAGGACTCTGTGCGTCGATATAAGTCAAAACTTCGCACGTATCAGCTGCAATGCCCATTTCTTCGTCGGTATAACCAACTTCGCGGATGACGTCGCGGACAATTTGTGGGTAATCAATTTCAGCTTGCGATGTAATTTCACCAGCGATTATCGCTATTCCTGTTGTGACCATTGTTTCACATGCAACACGGCTATAGGGATCTTCTGCAATGAGTGCGTCAAGAACACCGTCAGAGATTTGGTCAGCAAGTTTATCGGGGTGCCCCATGCTGACAGATTCGCTAGTGAACAAGTATTTTCCGGATGACACGAATGGAATTCCTTATCTGACACAACGGGTAAATTGTGGATGAATAATGAGGGATAAATAAAATATTAGAAAGTTATCGGCAAGCTGTGATTATAGTTTGCGGTTTCCCAAATCGACAACCACACAGAGCCCTGCAAGATAGATGTAATTGCGACGATTAGTCGAGCAATGAAAATAAAATGTCGACGCTGCGGGTGGTGGCCCCTTGCTGCTCAAG
>DTSG01000114.1:0-3464 GCA_012965455.1 Planctomycetaceae bacterium
AATAGCACTCGACGCTTCATACCCCTCCATCACTGTCAAATAGGTATAGTTCATCGCCACGAAAATAGCCGTGACCGGGATTAACCGCACACTCCATTGCGGTCGCCGAACCATGGGTAACAAAATTACACAGGCAAACAACGCTCGCCAAAAAGCCATCGCGTAACCTGGCCACCCTGCAAACCACGGCGCCTTAGCAAAGAACCCGCTCGTGCTCCACAGCAATGCAGCGATCACGATCATCAGGCGTGCACGAGCCACACTACCTGCGCCGTTGATAGATTCTGCTTCTGTCATCTACAACTCGCTTTACTTGACAACCATTAAGATTATTCCACTAACCCTTGAGAATCGCAGCGGCGCCGTTGCGTCCACAAGTCCCCATCACTCCACCACCGGGATGACTCGCCGCTCCACACAAGTATAAACCGCGAACAGGAGTTCGATGATCTGCCCAACCCACAACCGGACGCATAAAGAACAACTGATTGGGTGTCATTGCACCCTGCATAATATTTCCACCGGTCAGTCCAAAAGTACGTTCTAGATCCAGCGGGCTCAGAACTTGTCGATGTTCAATCGCTGCTGGCACATTGGGGGCGTATCGCGCGATTTGCGCAATGCAGCGATCCGCAAATTCCTCTTTGATATCATCCCACTGTTTATTCTCGGCTAACTTGTACGGTGCAAATTGCACAAACACATTCATCAGATGTTTACCCGCCGGCGCAATCGTTTCATCCAAACTCGTTGGAATCGTAATTTCTAACACCGGTTCAGTGCTCGGCCAACCTGCCAATGCATCCGCAAAGGCCCGCTCAACATAATCAACGGTCGGGCTAATATGAATCGTCCCGTAGAGATGTGGGCCTATACCATCAGACGCTACACAAGAAAACTTAGGAGCTTCTGCTAGTGCCAAATTGATTTTCATCGAGGCCGAACTGTAATCGATTGCACCCACTGCTTTGCGAAACCCAGTTGGCAAATCAGCTTCATCCAAAAACCGATTGAATGTCAAATTGGCATCAACGGTCGAAGCAACGATAGCTGTTTCAATGACTCGACCGTTACCCAAGGCAACACCACAAACCTTGCCTTCACTGGTCAATATTTTACAGACCTCGGTTTCGGTCAAAATGTCTACGTGCATATCGGTACAAGCCTGCGCCAAGGCGTTCGCTAGCGCTCCCATGCCACCTTGCACATATCCCCACACACCACGTGACCCACCCGCCTGTCCCATCACATGATGTAACAATGTATAGGCGCTGCCTGCGGACGATAACGACTGAAAGGCGCCGATGATCGCATCGGTGCCTAGCGTCGCTCGTAATACTTCGGATTCAAACCAATTCTCGAGTAGTGGCCGAGCAGCTCCGCTGAGCAACTGCAGCGCGTCGGGTAAGTCATCACCCAATTCACCCAAGGCTTGGAACATCTCCCACATTTGGTGACCATTCCGGACTTTCGACAGCATCCCTTTTTTTCGCCAGCTTTGGGGCAACGGTAAAGGATTAGGAGCCGTGCGCTGCATCAGTGGCTCGAGCTGTCGCGCGACTCTCTCAAGCATCTCGCAATACTGCGGATAATTTTCAGCGTCTGCTTTACTGAATTGAGCAATTTGTTTTTGACACTCCGCCATGTCTGGGCCCAGTGTCAGACTTCGGCCATCAAGCAACGGAGTAAAAGAAGACGGGCTGCGGCGTAGTATTTTGAGCCCATAATCACGCAGGCGCAGGTCTGCCATAATTTTAGGTTCTAGTAAACTAACCACATAGGCAGCTGTGGAAACTTGATAACCAGGCCATAATTCTTCAGAATTTGAGCATCCACCAAGCACATGACGGCGTTCAAGCACTGCTACTTTTTTCCCAGCGCGGGCGAGATAAGCCGCTGTTACGAGGCCATTGTGGCCACCACCAATGACCACTGCGTCATACATTTTCGAGGTTTTCATCGACCGTCCCTTACACTACGCATTTAGAACCGGCGCTGCTTTGGCTTGAGCAACTTCAGTCGCCGTACTTTCATCTCCGCAACAAGAGTCACTGCGTTACCACTTCAACCCAAATTGTTCACCGCCAGTGGAGCGATTCGTCCCACCTTTGAGCGGAGTATTGATTTCCTTGACAACTTTTTCGGTCAATTGCGGCTCTTCTTTTTCACCGCCAGCGGCCTGCGCAGGTGCTTCAGTCGTCTGCTTGATGGATAAACCTATTCGCTGGTTTTCCGCATCGATCGAAAGAACCTTAACTTTGACCTCTTCTCCTTCACTAACAACACTACCGACTGTACTCACACGGTTGTGGGCCAGTTCACTAATGTGAACGAGACCTTCGATACCTGTGTCGATTCGCACAAATGCACCAAAGTCAGCGATCCGAGTCACTTTGCCGGTCACTGTTTCTGAAACTCGGAATTTTGCAGCAACTCCTTCCCAAGGGTGTGGCTGCAATGCTCGTAATGACAAGCTAATTTTGCCCGTCTGGGGATGTATTTTTTCGACCCTGACGCGAACGGTATCGCCTTCGGAAACTAACTCCTTGGGATCTGTCACTCGGTCCCAGCTCATTTGACTAACATGAACCAACCCATCCACGCCACCCAGATCAACAAACACACCAAACTCACGGATGTTACGTACGATACCCTCTTGGATAGACCCAACTTCAAGCGTCGCAAGTTTCTTTTCGCGTTCCTTTGCCGCTTCACGTTCCAGCACGGCTCGATGACTTAGCACTAGGTTGCGGCGTTGCGCGTCGGCTTCGGTAACCACGCAGCTCAATTTACGTCCGACATATTCTTCGAAATTCTCAACGCGGTACAACGCAACTTGACTTGCAGGAATAAACCCTCGAATTGAATTCACTTGGCATTCCAATCCGCCAACGTTATTGCCGGTAATCGTCACATCGACAACTACGCCTTCTTGCAAATCCGCCCAGTCAGCGACACTAACCGACGCTCCCGGAATACGGACATCATAGATTTGATGCTCTTGGTTGTAGCCTGAGACAACAATATCAATTTCCACACCCACTTCGAAATCTTGACTGAGTTGCACTCGCTGAACAACACCTTCATTAGCGCTGCCAAGTGAAACAAAAACATGCGTCGCATCAACGCGAATCACCGTGGCGCGTTGTCGAGTATCTGGTTCAAGCATAACACCAGCTGCGGTCGGTACACTGGCATCCAGTAATTCGGTCGAGTTTGATGCATCGCCCAAGGCTGCTGCAATTTCCGCTTCGAGGTCTTCCGGCAAAATGTCACGAACAGACGGAATCGGAACAGGGCCCTGACGTACTGGGGGAACAACAATCGTATCAGGTTTTTTATTATCCAAATGTGGCTTGCTACCTTGAGGTGCTGAGCTGGTATCAGTCTTACGCCGAGAGCCAATCTGGATTTTTGGTTTATTGACGACAGTTGCATCATCCACTGGTTTCGTCGGTTCCACT
>DTSG01000114.1:3474-4522 GCA_012965455.1 Planctomycetaceae bacterium
TCTGCAATAGTTTCCGGATCAGCGGTACTGCTACTAGGAGTAGTCTCAGCGACAGCTGGAATTTCGCCCGTGCTAGATGTTTCTGGAGATGCTGATAGGTTTGGAGTTTCGGGAGCTTCAGGCGTATTTGGAGTTCCTGAAGTCTCGGAGTTAGTAGTAGAGTCAGTAGTCATGGGTCGGTTTTGGGGAATCAAGCAAAAAAGGAAAATGGGGAATCTGCCGCACGAATGTGCAATTAGTACGTATTTAGATACTTCCGTAGTCTAACAACGCAACGAATCAATGAAAAGGCACTGCCACAGGCTAAACACGCTAGTGACAAAACAAAATATCAACAAAAGATCACAAAACATACAACGCAAAAAGAGACTATTTCACGCACCCCCTGAAAACCTATTCGCGTTGCTGCGCCGTTTCGTTTTCGTGGCGGCGAATGTGTTCTATAATTGATATTACTAGATTCCACTATTCCTCCCTATTATACACAGGTACACCGGTGAGCATTTATCCAGCAAGTCAGTATGGTGATATATTTGCACAACTCATCGAGGCGGCTCCGGCAACCGAAATAGCAGCGGGCGAAGCTAACACAGGCAGTTACGCAGCCTTGCAAGAATTAAGCATTGAATCTGCATTTGCAGGCCATGCGGTTTCGGACCATGAAGCTGCCGCTGCCTGTCTCAGCGGTATTTGGCTGCTCCATAATTACCTCGATCAATCCCATGTCATCAGCCAAGATTTGCACAGTTGTACTGGTAGTTTTTGGCACGGCATTATGCATCGCCGCGAACCGGATTATGGGAATGCGGCATATTGGTTTCGCAAAGTCGGCGAGCATCCAGTCTTTGGCGACCTTGTGATTCAACTGAGTCAGGGTAACACAGACACAACTACCCTAGGTTTGATTTGCGATGGCCAATGGGATCCCTTTGTGTTTATTGACGTATGTGCTCAAGCAAGCGATCCAGCGGACGAGACAACTAAACGTTGCCAACAAATAACCAGCGTTGAATGGCAACTGTTATTTGATTATTGTTATCATTTAGCG
>DTSG01000115.1 GCA_012965455.1 Planctomycetaceae bacterium
CATCGCCGAACGACTTAAAGCGGCTGGCTATGCAACTGGTATTTTCGGCAAATGGCATATTGCGGGTACCGACGTTGGCCCCCAAGGGCAGGGGTCCGCAAAATACTATCCCGAAAACCAAGGATTTGACGTCAACATCGGGGGCTGCATTTATGGCGGACCCCCGACCTTTTTCGACCCCTATCGAATCCACAACCTTGCAAGTCGCAAAGAAGGAGAGTACCTGCCAGATCGCTTGGCCGACGAGGTCTGCCAATTTATCGATAAGGCAGACGGCGCGCCATTTTTCACTTGTCTCTGGAATTACTCCGTTCACTGGCCGATGGAAGCCCCCGACCACCTACTAAAAAAATATGAATCCAAAACTGGACCAGGTCTCAACGACACTCGTTACGGTGCCATGATTGAAGCGCTGGATGCCTCTTTTGGAAAGATCATGGATCATCTGGACAAAAAGGGACTGAGCGACAATACACTCGTGATCTTTACCTCAGACAATGGCGGATTCGCGGGCGTGTCCGACAACCGACCACTACGAGAGTCCAAGGGACATGTCTATGAAGGGGGCATTCGGGTTCCTCTAATGATTCGGTGGCCCGACGTCATTAAACCTGGCCAACTCAACGACACTCCTGTGATTAGCATGGACTTCTTCCCGACCATTCTTGATATTTGCAAGTTAGAAGCGGAGCCTCTTTGTGACGGCGTTTCCTTAACACCATTGTTTCACAACAAGCGACTTGAGAGGTCTAGTATATTCTTTCACGTTCCGAACTATGCATGGCATCGCAGTAATTCACTCGCTGGCGCCGTGCGCAACGGAGACTACAAATTGGTGCGCCATTACGCAACGGGTGATCTGGAGCTTTACAATGTCACAAAGGACGTAAGTGAAACTAATAATTTAGCTGTTGCACGCCCCAAACTTACTCAACGCCTTAACGATGATCTCGGTAAGTGGTTACTGGATACCAAAGCTGCGATGCCACGCAAGTTACCTCTCGAGTAAAACATGTCCTCAACAAAGACAGCCTGGATAACGGCTTTCAAATCGAGGCCCATTGAGCCCGAGTTCACCGACCCGAAATATGGCGCAGTAGATTTTCGATGATGCGAAGTTACTTTTGCCAGACATACCCAACCGCGGGTAGCTGTTTTTTGTATCCCACTGGTGCGACCGTTCCCAGCGGAAGATGGATAGAAGGCATGCCGGCTTGAGTCCATTTGCAAAGGGCTAGTAACTGGGGCCCTGGCGTCTTGGCAATCCAAAAAGAATGATCACTAAGTTTGATTTGCTGGGTTTCCGCACCTGCTCGCGTAAGCGCGTAGAAAATGGGGGTCTGAGTCTTGTCCGCCGGAGCTAGTTGTAAGGTTTGACCCGCCTTCAATCCGGATTGGGACCGAGCTAAATATACGGGGACTGGAAGATTGAGCCTCACGTCAGTTAAGTCCAATTTGTACATTATCTGGTTGTAATCGTAGCCCGGGGTTGCGTGGGGATTACCGGAAAAGGTTTTTGTATAGGTTCCTTCAAAGAAAATACTGCGACCACCCGCGCTGTCAAGCATTGGATGCTGCTTGGGATTATAGAAACTGTAGTTGTCGTGTGTGATGACTCGCCGCGCGTATTTCCAGGGTCCGGAGGGGGTTGCTGACTCCGAAAACCAAACTTCACCAAGCATGCTGCGGCCCATAGACTGACTAATGATCATGATGTACTTGCGGCGATATTCGTTGTAATAGACGCTGCCATGGTGGGGGTATAGGAGCTTGCCCGTTTCAATGTCGATTAACCCCGGCAACTCATTTTTAGTAAGTTTACCTGCTTGGACAAGTTTATTAGCCAGACTGGTACTTAATACCGGCGCGGTCGTCGTCCAGCGAAACGAGAGCTCATTATTGCTGTCACGCACGACGTCTGGGAGCGAGTTGTTGGATTGATTCAGGCAAGTATAGGCTTCGTAACGGGTGGGATCCAAAATGTCTTTGACCGTTGCCGGCACGCGTGTGCTCGGGATACCACCCGCAAAGTAGAAAAACAATCCATCTTTGTCGCGATGTTTGAAGGGATGTCCGTGCGGCACCACGTTCTGAGAATCCGGGAATGTCATACGGTGTTCCCAGATTTGCGTCGTAAGATTGAATTCCACAATACCACGTTCATAAACATGTAAAGGAGCTTCTACTTTCATGTACATCCCAAAAAGTCGAACCGGTTTGCCCTGCTCCTCTATTTTTAGCAGGCAGTCCAACCAGGTTGGACCCTTGCCCGGCATTTTACAGGTCTCCTTCGCAAAACCCTTTTCATTAAGATAATAATCCAGATTAATTCCGATGTGCGGGTCTAACCCACCGTTTCCGGGGAGCTTAGAACGTGCACCGGGGACATGGAAATTACCTAGAGGATATTCCGATCTATTGGTGTCTCCCCAAAACCAATAGATCGTGTCGCCAATCGTTTCGGTTAGCACGCTGTCGCTGCCAAGCACACCTCCGGGTAACTCCTCGCGTACTGGGATGTCCAACCCCAGTAATCGGCTGTCTCGATATTTTCCCTGACCGGTAACCCGATAAAGCCGTTCGGCTATGTTGAACCGCTGAAGTTTCAATGTGACGGTGCCGCCGGCTTTAACTTGAATCGCCCGACCGCGATAACCATATCCGTCTTTAGGAAACTCATAACCGTGACTGAATACTTGAAAAAAAACACGGCGATTCATCAACCCCGGCTCATTAAAGGCAATCACGCCCTGACTGTCTGAAATAAATCTTCGATGATTGACCGTCGTTAATTGGACTAACGGAACACCACGCTCCGTATCCGCGTCAATGACGCGAATCGTCATATATTGGTCAACCCCGTTTGCGCAATTTGCGCTGTAAGTAAGCAAAATGCTTAACGTAATAATATGAAACCGAATCATCATACGAGCCTTGATGTAAACATGTGAATATTAGGAGTTGATTGTAGCCTACCACGTCTGATCGAATGAATCGTTGCTAAAGTTAGGCTCTACCTCCCATTCCTTATTTGATGATCCACAGCACTAGTTAGAAAAGTGTATCGATTTTTGATCAACGATCGTCACGCGATTAGTTTACCAATCGGATAACCCGCAATATAATAGTAAATGGGTGCTCCTTGTCGGTATGTGAACATCTAAATCGAGATTGCGATTTCATCTTTTTACAGGATTATAATATGACGCTACCTCCCAACACTAATGGTCGCCCTTCCCTTACAAACCGATTTCTCCTGAAGATCGTTCTATTTGTACTAATTACAATACTCGGGGCAAGAACTGTATATGACCTGTCGAGACCTAATACCACGGTCGACTTATCCGAAATAGATGCATTAGTCGCTGAAGCGCACCAACAAAGCCTAACGCAACGTGGCTTGGAGCTCGTTGAAGGACCGGTACATGAAGCAAGCGACCCGACCCGCAAGTGCCAAGGCAATTCACTCGCACCTCTTGCCTTTCGTGGAACTGCAACACTTAATTTAAAGGACGATACAAAAGTCGTATTGACCATTAGCGACTGCCATCCCTGCAACTGGCCGGTCAAGTCAGGCGAAGACATTTCAGCCTACGCACAACTGGATGTGAAATCCAGTGACAACCATTCCTTTTCGATTTTGGCTTATATGGGGGGACCTGAGGAGCATTCACCCGGTTCATTTCGCATGCTGCTGCCAGTAAACGTTCAAAAACGTTCTCGGATTCTACAGATAATTCAAGAAATATCCGAACACGGCGCGTCCCCTGAACGAGAGGAATTCAACCTCGTGTTGAAAGAAGTATTGTCCTCACTCCATAACTCATTTTCCGATACGCTCGCACTACGCTTAGGGGCACTCCTGTGTAAATCCGTCGATTTATCCATAAACTCCGACAAATCACCGTAGCGAACACCCTTGCCACACAGCGACGGCGGCACCAAGAATATTTCCAAATTTCTGTTACGAACGATAGACTACTAACGCAGCTTCTGGACTGGCTGGACCGTGGCGTCCTCTTTGATTGAATTCATCAACGCTTTCAACATCTCCACTTTCTCAGGGTATCTGGATGCCAGATTGTTTGTCTCTCCAATATCACGATCTAGGTTGTACAATTCTTCAACCACGGGGCGATCCATATCTCGGGCATAACCGTAAACCTTTTGGTTCGCTACCAGATATTTCCATTTACCCTGTCGCACACCATTGCCCTGATAGTAGTAATTAGTCCTGTTGCCCTGTCTATTGGTTCCGAGCAATAAACTGGTTTGGTCAACTCCATCGATTTTGCGGTCGCTGGGAACCTCAAAACCGGCAAGCCTCGCGAACGTCGGCATGAAATCTACCGTCGCAAAGAGTGCATCCGACGTTTTGCCTGCCGTTACCTTGCCCGGCCAGCGCACGATACAGGGTGCGCGGGAACCACCCTCGTAGCAGGATCCTTTCCCGTTTCGTAAAGGTCCCGCCTCTCCCCAAAAGATGGAACCCTCAGGATGCCCTTTTTTGTTGTTCGTAA
>DTSG01000116.1 GCA_012965455.1 Planctomycetaceae bacterium
GTGATCCCACCACAAAAAGCGATATCTGGTTGCACAACATGTAATCCACAATCAATAAGTTCTTTGAAATCAAAGTGGGTCACGTCGCCCTCACCCCCAGCAATCGGAATCTCACTACGCTTACACAACTCGGCATATCCTTTACGATCATCCTGACCAACGGGTTCTTCTAGCCATGTCAGATTAAAGGGTTTGAACAACTCCGTTCTCCCCAACGCAGTTTCCCAATCCCAAGCGTGCCCTGCATCCACCATCAAATCGCGTTCGTCGCCAATCGCCTCTCGAGCCGCTTGCACATGGGCAACATCCACCGCTGCATCATCTCCGATTGGTCCCCAGCCAAACTTAACTGCCGTGAGCCCCATTTCCACATATTGCTTGGCCATCTCGGCCGTTTGCTCAGGCGTATCGGCAAACAACACACTTGCATACGCTCGCACATCATCACGCAGCCGCCCTCCTAACAACTCCGAAACCGGCTTCCCCTCGGCTTGGCCTTTGATATCCCACAAGGCAATATCAGCGCCACTGATCGCATGAATTGCGGCACCGCGTCTGCCATAGCGATTCGTCTCGTAGTACATCTTTTCCCAGAGCGCCACCGGATCGGTGGGATCTTCGCCCAACAAAATCGACGTCAGACCGTGCCGTCGAGCGGCACTGCGGGGAGCTTCAAAGCAAGCTTTGCAAACATAGGATTGACTAGTTACTTCGCCCACTCCGGTAATGCCCTCATCCGTATGAATGCGGACGATGAGCACATCCAGCGTACCATCAGGAATGGCCTCTACATTGGGAACTCGTAAATGAATCGGTTCTACACCCGTAATTTTCATGACATTTTACGCTCACTAACAAACCTTACAACGAAAACTCAACATCATCATCCAGCGGAAACATTGGGCGACCACAATGCTTGTAAGGCAAGCTTTGCAAATTTGCACTCGTGCTACCGGCAACATCGACAGCCACAATATCCGCTGCAATATCTTCATAGTAGGGTCTAAATCCATTTGGGCTTTTCACCACCACCACATCAAAATCTGCGGGCTGTAACCCATGCTCGGTATAGACCATTTGACCGACAACATAAACAGCGACACTCGTCACAAGCAACGTGATCGTTCCGCTTTTCAAGACAGCCGTAGTCCCCGCCTTTCCAGGCAATCCATTTTCATATTGAAATTGCCCGTCATGCAGCGACACCACCTCGAACGGCAGCTCCACTGGTGTAAACCGCTGAGGATCTAACTGACCACCAATTGGCATTGTAAACTCGCCGTCGACCCCGACTTCTACCGCGCGCTGCACAACCGGAGCATCAACGACGGATACCAGCACTTTGCCTAAAAACCCATACTGCAATATTCCTTTGATAATCTCATTACTATCACCTGATGCCCCAGAAGCGGTCGCATCAGCCGCATCCGAAAAAACAGTCAACCCCGCCACGTTTGTCGCGCGCTCAATACTATCAGACAACGAACAGAGCTCAGCCTTGAACAACTCGCGGTTGTTCCACATGAAATCCGCGATCTCTGCCGCTTCTGTTTCAGCAGTCGCTCGATCAGCATCCCGATAGACAATAATATTAGTCCGCAAGTCTGGCACATCCGTAAAGGCATTACCGATATTCACACCAGCGACCAAGCCGCCCGGACTTTCCTCAATTTGCTGGCACATCCGTATTGCTTCACCAAACTTTCCTGTCTCGGTCAACAACTCATCACCTCGCACTAACATCGGCAGCTTAATCCGTGCCAATTCGGGTTGAATATCACCATTGAGTAAGGCGATAAGATTGTGCGCTGCACGCACGCCTGTTTCGTATTGATCGACATGCGGATACGTGTGATAGGGCACGATGATATCAGCATTTTTTAACATGCGGTCAGTAAGAATTGCGTGTAAATCAATCGTTGCCACAATTGGAACAGCCCCCACATATTCACGAATTTTTTCCAGTAAATAACCTTCGGGGTCATTTTCCGACTCGCCCGCCATGGCACCGTGTAAGACGATCAAACAACCGTCAATTTCCGATTCGCAACGTATTGTCGCCAACAATTCCCCCAGCAACCGATCTAGATCATCCGTAGGAACGGCGCCACCCGACACACTATCAGCTGCCATCGTCGGGACGCAATCAAAATCACCACTGTCACGCAAGACATCGATGGCACCTGCCAATTCTGTCCGCGTATCAACGAATTGGTTGAATATCTCCGAACCACGAACAATACGGAACATATCGTAGGGAGTCGGAGCGGGATTGAACGTCGATGTCTCTTGTTTTAAGTCAGCGAGTAATATTCGAGGCATATCTTTATGGGTGTGGTTAATAATTCCAATAATGGTTCTATCGACGGACAAACCCTAGTCTTTACCTCATCAAGCCAACCACGAACGAAACGATAAAGTAAATTTAGTCGAAGCTGCTGTGGCCTAAGGTCGTTCGGGTCGACCACCGCCCCGTTGGCGGGGAGGTGGCGGAGGAAAATCGTCAGCTAAACGGCGAATGTTCGTCGTCATTTTATCCAGCATTGTATCTTCCAAAATAAAAGTTGCTGCAATTCGCCCCAGACCTTTGTAGGTCGTTTTGTAGTACAAGCTCAACGCCGCACCGCCTGAATCCGTATCCACAGAAACACTAAGCACAGCCGTGCGAATACTCGATTCGATACTAAACGTCATACCATTTCCTGGGGCGAAATGATCGACTGTCCAAGTTTCTGTAATTGGTATACCTAACAGGCTTGTGGTCACTTCATAACTTTGACCCTCCTTGATCTCCGCCGGGTCCTCAGGCATCCCAGAGACAACCGGATTCCACGCGGGCCACGAGGTTAAATCACCGATCAACAAATCAAATATCTGTGACTTAGTTGATGCAACCGCCGCTACAGAGGACACTTCAACCTCACCACCGCCAGCAAGATACAAACAACCACTGATAATTGACCCCCACACCAGCGTTACCAGGGTTCGGTTAAGCCACACGTTCTTTTCGCTGGACTCAACAGGTTCACGCTCTTCTTTGGATTTGAAGAGAGATTTCACCTCCGCTTGGTCAGACACATTTTCGTCTAACATCTATACCCTCGATTTCTTAAAACAAGAAACACTCACGTCTAGTATAAATAAGATCGACCAAAGAAGGTGAAACAAAACCCCGCTGGGAAAATTGTAGGCGGGCGCCGATTAGCGTAAATAATTGCTAATTCGTGGTCCCGAAGAGCTGCTGCCTAATCTCCGGTATTCTGACATGAGGATCATCGTGCTTACGGGCGTAATCACGCAGCTCTTCGGTAAGCCGCCGAATCAACAGGTTGTGTTTGCTTTGACCATAAAGATTAACGACTTCACTGGGGTCCGCTTGTAAGTCAATAAACCACGGTTTGTCACTCTTGGAAATGACTAGCTTAAAACGAGAAGTCACTGCGCTGAGCCATGGTTGGTTGGGAGTGCTCCGCATAAACGCGACATCATGCCAGTTCGTCGCTTTTCCTGCGAGCAATTCAGACGCATCTCGACCATCCACTGCCTGAGAGTTCTCAGCCCCTAGTAATGTCATGATCGTCGGAAAGAAGTCAACGCTCGTTAAAGCTTCATTGACCACTTTGCCACGGGGCAAGCAACTCGGAGCACAAACAATGAAGGGAACTCGTGCCGACCCTTCATACGGGACTCCTTTATTAAGGCGCCCATGTTCACCACATAAATCCCCATGATCGGACGTAAAGACAATGATCGTCTTTTCCAACACGCCTTCCGCTTTGAGCGAGGCAATCAATTTACCGACATTGTCGTCAATACATTTCACCATTCCATAATAAGCCGGCATAATTTTTCGCAACTGCGCTGCCGACACACCATTGGCTGGCTTGCCCCAGTTGGGAATCTGAGCGGCTTGTCGCTGCAACGTCAGCGGAATAGGCACTTTGACATTGGCGTACATCGTATCGTACGGCGGACGGACAGTATTGGGTCCGTGAGGGTCAGGTAAACTGATGTAATAACAAAACGGCTTGTCACTGTTTTCACGGATAAAATCCACTGCTCGATCACAAAGCCAATCCGTCGAAAATGATTTTTCGTCTGCTCCCGCTAAATTATAGTTCGCCTGCCCATTTGCATTTCTCGCAGCGACGCGGGGACCTTTTTCGGTGATCTCAAATTTTTTCCAATGCCCCCGGTTATACATAAAACGATTGTCAGTGAATCCAAAATTGCGACGGGGAGCCCACTGCGGTTTACCGGGACCATCAAGATGCCATTTCCCAGCGAATCCGGTTGCATAGCCCTGCTGTTTCAAAATGTGCGCAAACGTAATGACGGTATCCGACAATGGAATGTTATTGTTAACAACGGGAGTTTTTTGTGGGTAATGACCCGAGATAAAGGCAGCTCGTGAAGGCGAACAAACGGGCGTGGTTGCATAGAAACTAGTACAAAGGACTCCGTTTTTTGCAAGCCAATCAATATTTTGCGTGCCGAC
>DTSG01000117.1 GCA_012965455.1 Planctomycetaceae bacterium
TTCCCGCCTTCAACGATATTGGCATTGGTTTTTGGCAGATGTTGTGCGATTATCTTATAGGTTCACGAAGATAAATTCGTTTCTTATTTGATAACACCGTTGGCTTCCAAGAGCATCACGATGCATTTATTAGTCTATATATTGGTAAGATCGCTGTTTTGTTGCATGCAAGCTTCTTCGGATGCAGTGATCTCGCGTTTCGCCTCATTGTTGGCTTGGCTTGGTAACGATATCTTTCAATTTCGTCGCGCGGTTATCGTTGAAAACCTGTCTGCAGTATATCCACAGCTAGACGCCACGCAACAAATTGACTTGGCACGGCAAATGTGGCGTAGTCTGGTGCTCATGTGTTGCGAAATCTCTCAAGCACCCCGCCGCATAAATCGATATAGTTGGCGTGATTACATTGAACTCAATAACTTGGATTCACTGGTTGCAGCCCTGCTCGATCAACGTCCAACCATCTTGTTATCCGGGCATTTTGGCAACTTTGAAATTGCCGGATTTGCGGCTGGGCTTTTTGGCTTTCCCAGCTTTACAATCGCGAGGCCTCTTGATAACCCACAACTCAACAAGTTTTTCAATAAGTTCCGCGGTATGCACGGTCAATTTATACTCCCAAAGCGAGGTGTTGCTGATCAAGTTACTAGCTTGCTGCAGTCCGGAGCAACTCTGACGGTGTTAGGTGACCAAGCTGATTCGCTCAGTGGCATTGAACTTGATTTCTTAGGTCGAAACGCAACCTGTCATAAGGCAATTGCGTTGTTCGCCTTAAACTCCAATTGTAATATGGTTGTCGCCACGGCAGTTCGGCAGTCGCGGTACATGCAGTTTGCCCTGACATGTATCGACGTGCTAGACGTGATGCAACTTGATAACACTGACCGTTCTATACGTAGCGTTACACAATGGTATAATCGGCAGTTGGAGAGTGAAATTCGCCGTACACCGCACCAATATTGGTGGTTGCATCGTCGCTGGAAGGCGAAGAGAAAGCGTCGACGCCATGATGATAAGAGAGGTTAAGTATGCGCTGGGTTGATACGGTCACCGCAGATCAATGCCCCGCGGGTACGATTGTCGAGCATGTGGTCGATGGCACTGTTCTTGCGATCGCTAACATCTCAGGCGTATTTAGGGTGACCGACGGAATTTGCCCGCATCAAGGTGGTTCCATAGGAAAAGGAACTTTGCATCAGTATGAAACTTGTATCGTGCGATGCCCGTGGCATGGATGGGAGTACGATCTGGAGACAGGCCAGCACCAAAGCATTCCCTCCGTCGCATTGGAAACTTATGAATCGCGCGTCGTTGGCGGTGTGGTGCAGGTAGGATTTGAACAATGATTGAAATCCGCCCCTTTCTCAACACCGATCCGCCCGCGCTGGCCGAGGTTATCAATCGGTGTTGTAAAATCGAGTCTGTCGTTTCTGCGTCTCTACTAGAACATGCGGTATTCTCCAAAATATGTTTCACCCATGACCGACTCCTCATTGCATTAAAGGGGCAACGTCTTGTTGGATTTGTTCACCTCGGATCAACAGCGTCCGATGATCCCAAAATGTCGACGTTGACGATATCCAATTTACTGTTCGACGAAGGAGACGATATAACGGCAACGGCTTTGGTCGAAGCAGCGTCGGAATTCGCACGTGCTAGAGGGTTTTCGAGGTTACGAATCGGCTCTTCTCCGGAAAATGCCGAGTACTACAACGGAATCTCGAGCCACTTCCTGAACGTCGGGATCCCTGATTTTCAACACGTTCTCCCAACGCTTTATACACTTGGATTCAAAGAACTTACCGCGTGGCTCTGTTTTGAGTGTGACCCGCAGACCGTAAGAATTCCCTTTCAGCGGAAACATATGCTATATCGCCGGTCACACGACGTAGTTCAAGTAATCGACCCGGTCTTCGATTCCAATGCGATTAATCTTGTCTTTTCCCACTTGGCGAACTCGGAATTACGCCTCATAGAACGGGACACGAATTTGCTTGTAGGCAGGCTTATATACGCCAGTTTAGCTCATAGTTACCCCGGTTGGCCTAGTGGAGGTGTTGATGTTTTGAGCTATATTCCGAACAATGATGATACCGTAATTGACGTGTTTGATTATCTTATTTGCGAATTAGTACGCCAAATCCCAGATTCTGGGTTGTCACCTTTACGCGTACATGTCTCGGAGACCAACGAAGCACACTGCGATCTTTTATTGGCACTGGGTTTTGATAAAATAATCCGCTCTGTGCATGTCGGATTGGAATTGGGATGAATTTGCACTTGATGCTAATCTGATGCTCAATCATCGACGTTCGTAATATTGTTGTTAATCTTGAAGATGCCTGCTCTGCGAACCTGGGAAAACGTTTCGGGTTTGGCTGCCGCTATAGTGCCTTCATGTAAGTGGTTAACACAAACGTCAGTTTAGCGGAAAGCACTGCAAGTAACTTTATGCGAGACCGAGCGTGTTGAAATCCCACTCGTCCGGAGTCAAAAAGCAATCCCAAGGTGGAGCAATCCCACATCCGAACGCATTCTCATTTATCGATTCAAGTGAAATTGAACCGTTACGAATCTTTAAACAGGGAACCCCGTCGTTGTCGGCATATAAGTCGTGGTGTTGTCGCAACACGTCGGCATAGCATTCCGGTGGGAGATAATCTAGGCCATTAAAGTAATGATGTCCGTTCCGTTCAACGTGCTCAAGGCCCATAAACGAAACTAGCGACAGATCGGCATGCAGTGACACCGGGCCGATGCAGCACAGATCTTCCCCAGTCATTACAAATTTATTATCGCCCACTGCCAGATTTTTGTCTTCGACAATTTGACGATTGAAGAGGGCCTTAAACACACCCTTACAGGCTTTACTGCTCGTACCTGTGTATCCGTATTCGGCAGCCTGTACAAAGGAACTCCATGTTCCATCGGATTCGTCGATGATCACGGGAGTCCGATCTGTGAACTCGGTCAGACCATCTAGATGTGTTGGATCCAAAGCGTGTTTTCTGGACAGCGGCTGTTCAATTGCAATTACGTTGTCACAGAAGTTTTGCAGTGAGGGTGCCTCTTGGATTTGCGTGTACAGCTCGAGAAACTCAGTAAAGCAATCAAATTGTTCGTTTCCGTCCAACGTCACGCCGTAGTCGTCTCCCAATTCCGATTCGATGCACTTTGCAATCTGCACGACACGGTCAACGTCCTCACTGCCACGATTGGCAATCTTGATCTTAAAATATCGCAACTTTGATGTTCGTATCTGGCTTTGCAAGCTTGTTCCCTTGGTACTTTCATTGACACGCCAAATTTCGTCCACCATCCCAACGGTATGCCGGACATCTATGCTAGTTGACCGTTTATCGCGATTCCAAACATGTGCACTGGCTACCGCACCCGAGTCCAAAGTGAAAGCGATTTCACGGTCGTCACAGAGTACACCAGCACCGATCAAATCCCCGAAAGAGGCTCCCACCGAACGGCAGACGGCGTCAATAATCGATCTTTCAAGCATGCTTTTGCCGAAACTTGCCAGCAACTCATTCTCACTGGGCGTGGACGACCCAGCATTCGCAAGCGCGAGCGAGAGATCGAGTGGATTATCAAAACTCAGATCAGAACCTATAAGTTCGGCGGTCTTAATAATGGTTTCGCACATGTCGTCTATTTGGCGGGCATATGAATTGTCGCCGCATTTGTCAAACCATAGCGGGGGCAAGCAATCGGCAGCAAAACCTTGTGAAACGTTACCTTTAAACTCCACTGTCACGCGAACAATTGCCTGAGGGCACGCAGTTAATTCGACGTTTCCGTAACGAAAGGGAGTTTGCGTAAAAGAACTACGCAGACGCAGGGAGTAATCGAGAATCCGCAAAGCACCCATCTTGCTACTTTCTACCTTGTATGCGTTACCATCAACCAGCCTCGATTGTCTCAATCAAAATATCCAATTCGGACTTGAGGCGTGGAATAATCGCGTCGTAAGGTATTTGACCAAGAGACTCTTTTCCCTTCTTTAAGTTGACGTATTTCGGTCCGCACCATAATCCAAGATCCGCATCGTCGGTTTCACCTGGACCGTTAACTCGACATCCCATGACAGCTATAGTGAGCGCGTATTGCTGCGCATATTCAGTAATTTTCTTGATGTCCTGTGCCAACTGAATAAACGCTTCGTTTTCGACGCGTGAACAACTGGGGCATGAAATAATGTTGAGCGAGTCTGTGTTAAAATGCACAACGCTTCGCACTCTGCCTGCTTTGATATCGCTGAGGATGTCCAAAGCGGATTTAATCTCCAAGGGTTTTTCATTATTGGGAACAGTCAATGACACACGAACTGTGTCACCGATCCCTTGGCTAACTAGTTGCTCAAAAGCAATTCGAGTTTTGATTACCCCATCCGGCGGTAAACCCGCTTCCGTGACACCCAGGTGAAGCGGTACATCGGGTCGGTGTCGCGCGAATTCTTTATTAGCAGCG
>DTSG01000118.1 GCA_012965455.1 Planctomycetaceae bacterium
GTTTTCCTTCATCTGCTGGTTTTCCTTCATCTGCTGGTTTTCCTTCATCAACTGGTTCCTCGCTCGGTTCGGTTGAAGCAGGTTCTGCAGGTGGTTTAGCTGACGCGTCGGCACTAGGCTCAGTGGAAGCAGGCTCCGTAGGGGGTGTTTCCTCTGGATCCTCATCCGTCGGAGTTGTTTCCTTTGGATCCTCATCTTGGACCAAGGCCACAGGCACTTCGTCAGTACCAATAAGGCGTAGCCAAGATTGGCGTTGATTGTCATTTAGAGTTGCGTAGATTCGGCGCTCTACCATTACAAACAACTGCGAATGTTCGATTGCGGTTGCACCCTGGGATAGCTGCATGCGTTGTTGACTGAGAGCTTGAATAAGTTGAAGTTGGGAGTCGCTCAGGGCCAGAGTAGCTCTGATTTCGGGTCGTAGCAACGATTGCAAACCGATTTGCCGGAGTTGAAATTGGTTGACAACCGCGCGTTGACTTACGTTAAGCAGTGACAATGCAAGTTGATTAGTCTGAAGTTGAAACTCTTGATGAGCGATTTCCCGCTGTGTCGGGGAATCCTTGGCATGAAGTTCGTTGAATAACGCAATACGTCGCGAATGTAATGCTGTCAGTTCTTGCTGAACGTGTGAACTCAACGCTAATTCCGATTTGTTTTCAGGCGAAAGCAATACACGAAGTACGTGGTTTTGGGGATCTGCATTAGCTGCAGTCTTTTCAGCTCCGGTAAACTCGCTAACTGAGAATAAGGTGATAAGAAGCGTGGGGATCAACAACATTGTAAGGCTATTGCGATTCATCTTTTGATAAGCTCCAGTCGTTAAACGCGATCCTCTTTTTGAGGGGAGTCCTTGCTATGCATAGGATAAGCGATTATCGATGATTATAAATAGGTGTAAATACTGTATTTTGACAATGCTAAGCCACCCGTTTGGCCATTGGATTGTTGGATCGTTACGTAATATAGGTTGGTTTGGGTAAATCTGTGATATTGGCAATACACGACAATAGCGCAAAAAACCCCTGTTAAATAATATATACCCATTAAACCACGACGAGGTCGGAACGTTTCGTTGTGTAAATAGGAAATATAGGTCGTCGAAGGCGTTTTAGTTTGCTTTGTATCAGTTATTACGATTTCCGGTGTTTATTTGTCACTGTTTGACCGTCCTAAGTGCTTTTCCCTCCGTAGAGACTAATTACCACGCCGACCTACCGTGGAATCTGAAGAATCCGTTATTGTAGTTCTCTCTTATGACCGATTGTGTGTACAATTAAACAATCCTTCGGATAGGGCTCCTGACCCTTTAGGAAGACATCGCGTTCAATTTGATTGATAATTCATAAATTTCATGCGCAAAATAGCATTAAAACTCGCTTTTATCACATGCGCAATCGCGGTCCTGTTGGATGCTGAAAATGTCGTAGTAGCGCAACCGATAGGTAGAATTCTGGACATACGCGGTTATGGCGTCGACATTCCGCCAGGTGAGGTAGCAGCCGGCGATGGTGCTGTTGTACGTACACGAGATCGCTATGGCGATCTCGTTTTGGCGCGAGTACACGTTAACGTCGGTGAAAATCGTGTCGTTTTGCTACCGGATGGACAATTGGTGGCACGTCACCAACGTGAAGCGGTGTTGGTTGATGAAGCATTTGAAAAGGCTGATATGGTCCAATTGGGCAAACAGCTGATCGAACAGGAATTTCCAGGTTTCCGAGTCAAGCGGACCGCGCATTATATCTATATCTACAACACGTCAGAAACATTCGCCACTGCCACGAGCAAGATCCTTGAAATGATGACGCCTGGAATTATTGGTTATATGAAGAACTTGGGGCTAGAAGTTCACCCACCAGATGTTCCGTTAGTCGTGGTCATGTTTAAAACCGAGGAGGAGTTCAAACGTTATCGAGAAATACCTGATGGTATGATCGCGTATTATCATACGTTGACTAACCGTGTGGTCATGCACGAAGAGTCGCGATTAAATTCCCTTAAGCCCGAGCTCGCGTTAAAGCAAAAGATAAATACGATTGCTCATGAAGGAGTACACCAACTGCTGCACAATATCGGTGTACAAACGAGGATGTCCGCGTGGCCAATGTGGATCACAGAAGGAATCGCCGAATATCTTTCGCCAACGACGACAGGCAAATATATGCGTTGGAAAGGAGCAGGGCAGGTCAACGACTTTCGCATGATGGAATTGGAACAATTTTTACAAGTTAGTACACAAGTTGTCCAATCACCGGGAGATTGGTTGCATGGAACGATTTTGGCGTCACGTTTAGACTCCCAAGGCTATGCGTCCGCTTGGGCTTTAACACACTATCTCGCGAAAACGAGACGCGCTAAGTTCAATGCCTACGTGCAAGAACTTCAAAAACTTGGACCGCTTGATGGAGGATATCGCGTGGTGGCTGACGGAACGGTACCCAAGCACCGCGAGTTATATGCTAAACATTTTGATGGGGATCTCGCAATGACCGAGACACGACTAAGGCAGTATTTGACGAAACTCCCTTACGTCGACCCGTTTATTGAATTCCCTCACGTCAGCGCAGTTATTGGGTTTTCAGCAAATGGTCGTTTTAGAAAAATGGGTGGAGTCTTTCATAATCCGATGCTTGCTCGACAATGGATCGCGAAAACAATTGCCGAATTGAAACTTACACCCCAGAACGTGCAGACAGAGCTGAAGAGTTTCAATAATCGAATATTGGCGCAACGCTACCTGCGAGCAAAGCTCCAGTAGTTTCTTGATACATCATCAAATCCCGTAGACAAAGCCATGGAACGAATTGGACAAGAGTTAGCAGCATTTTCGCTGTCGCTAAACGTAATGTGGTTGTTGCTCCCTCAC
Organism: Planctomycetaceae bacterium; assembly: GCA_012965455.1. Classification (GTDB taxonomy): domain Bacteria; phylum Planctomycetota; class Planctomycetia; order Pirellulales; family Pirellulaceae; genus UBA721. The sequence goes on from DTSG01000118.1 coordinate 2,870, forward strand.
GTGTTTTTGCTATGTGTCAGTCGTTCGCTTTACCGCCGCAAGGGTTGGCGGGGTTTAGCGGCACCCGCAGCCGCGTTATTCAGTGGATTTGCGGTCGTTGTCGATTACCTGTTGTTAGATGTGTTTGAAATTACGGGTCTATATTTGGGTTCAGGAACCGGACGGGTCATCTATATTCTTGGTTTTAACATCCTCGACATTTTTCCTTACGCATTACTTTGTAGTTTGCTATTCAGTTATGACAACCTTGTGTCTATAGAATGTCGTCGGTTGCGTGGGCTCGCAAATCCGAATTCGTTGACGGCCCACAATGGGATGCGAGGTATATTGCTAGCGATGTTGTCTTTCGTTCTACCGATCAGTATCCTCACCTCTCCCCTTGGTTTAGTGCGATCACAATCCAAGTTGCATGGTATAGCTAAAGGGACAATTGAGCCGCGGGGCAAGGGAATGGTGATACTGGCCTTGGGTATTTATTCTGCGGCTATTGTTGCGGTCTGTATCATTTGTGGTTTGAGCATCGCTGCGCTGCAATTCGCGTATTTAGAAAATCATGAATATTTCGACGTATTGTCTCGCAACTCGCTGCTGCACCTGCCGTTGCACGTTGGCTTAAAAAACCCTTGGTTGACGGTTGGCTTTCCATTTGCTGTTGTCATGATCGGCGGCTTTGTTGCGCAGCGTCGTTATGGGCTAGCTAGGTCGTTGCTAGGCTGCACCGGCGTGTTGTTGCTCGTCATTGCCTCGATTCCTGTTGAGTACAACGGCGTAATCCCTACTACCAAGGGGCATATTGGCTTGCAGGTATGGGCATTACTGGCCATCGTGACTGCCCTGTGGATGCCCCAACAGATTGACGTGAAAACCGTTGACGCGATCGTGGAATAATGCGATTACACTATTGGTTTTGGGGTGTTGCGTGATTTAAGGCAAGAGTCTTAATCTGAGCGATCATCGAGTGAAGACCGTTTGCGCGGGAGCGACTAATGTGCTGAGTAAGTTCGATTCGGGCGAAGACGTCGGCAATGTCGAGTTGTAGGATTTCATCGGGTGTCTTGAGGTTGTAAAGCTGAACGAGAATAGCAACGAGTCCTTTGACCAGTTGAGAGTCACTGTCCGCGATGTATACCAGTTTACCATGGTCGTCTGTTGATTCTTGACACACCAACCAAACTGTGCTGAGACAACCCTGAACGCGGTTTTCCTCGCATTGGTGTTTCGCCGGAAACGCGGCCATGGAGTTACCCAATTCAATTAGGTATTGGTAGCGTTCCTCCCAATCAAAGAATAGTTCAAACTCTTCGACCAAAGCGTCGGCTGTAATTGTAGGAAATGGTGTCGGCAAAACAGAAACCCGTTCGATGTTATAGTAAACGCACTCTTTTCACGTCGCATTATATAGGTGGCGCGTTTTGCAGTATAGAGGCGTAATTCAAGGTTGCTAAATGCGGATTGTGAGCTAACGTAATCCGCCAATTTGATAATGAATTTGACTCGTCGCGCGGATTACCAATAGTCGCAGAGGCGGGTAATAGACAATTACGCCCGGCCCACCATTGATGTCCCAGAATTCGGGTGAGATCGTGGTCTTGATGAGGTTTACCT
>DTSG01000119.1 GCA_012965455.1 Planctomycetaceae bacterium
GGACTGCCAGCGGTTATTCGACCGAGTTTTACCATGGGCGGATCTGGTTCGGCAATTGCCTATAACCGAGAAGAGTTTGATGGGCTAGTTCGAGATGGCCTCGACCAATCCCCAGTTACCGAAGTGCTCGTAGAAGAATCCATCATTGGTTGGAAAGAGTATGAGATGGAGGTGATGCGAGACCATGCGGATAATGTTGTTATTATCTGTAGCATCGAAAATTTTGATCCAATGGGTGTTCATACTGGCGACTCCATTACGGTCGCTCCCGCGCAAACCCTGTCGGACAAAGAATATCAACGGATGCGAGATGCATCGCTAGCTGTCATCCGCGAAATTGGTGTGGAAACAGGGGGCTCGAATATCCAATTCGCCATCGATCCAGAGAATGGGCGGATGATTGTTATTGAAATGAATCCGCGAGTGAGTCGATCAAGTGCACTTGCTAGCAAAGCGACCGGCTTCCCGATTGCTAAAATTGCTGCAAAATTGGCGGTAGGATATTTACTGCACGAACTAAAAAATGATATCACTCGAGAAACACTCGCCTGTTTTGAACCAACGATCGACTATGTCGTGACAAAAATCCCACGGTTTGCTTTTGAAAAGTTTCCCGAAGCGGATGACACACTGACCACTCAAATGAAAAGTGTTGGCGAAACAATGGCAATCGGCCGTACGTTTAAGGAGTCTTTTCAAAAGGCGCTACGCGGACTTGAAACAGGACATTTCGGCTTTGGCTGTGATGGTAAAGATTTGTGGGGTACCGAAGAACAGCCAACCGACGATGAGATTCGCGCAAAGCTCTCTGTGCCAAATGAAAATAGAGTCTGGCATTTACGCTATGCTATTAAAAGTGGCTATACCGCCGAACAGTTGTTCGCCATCACTAAAATTGATCCGTGGTTTCTGGATCAATTATTTGAGCTTGTGGAAATGGAAGAGAGCATTATTGCCCTCGGTAGCTGTGAAGCAATTGATGCCCCGACGTTGAAGAAGATCAAACAGTTTGGCTATTCGGACCGTCAACTTGCCACGCTGCTTGATAGTAATGAAATCGATATTCGTCAGTGGCGAAAAGATTTAGGCGTTGTCGCTGTTTTCAAGTCGGTGGATACTTGTGCGGCAGAATTTGAAGCTTACACACCTTATTATTATTCGACGTACGAAGACGAGAATGAAGCTCCTGGTAAATCCGAGGGTAAGCAGCGAGTCATGATTCTGGGAGGCGGTCCCAATCGCATCGGGCAGGGGATAGAATTTGACTATTGTTGTTGTCACGCTAGTTTTGCTCTGCGTGAAATGGGTATTGAATCCGTCATGGTCAACTCCAACCCAGAAACGGTCAGTACCGACTACGATACCAGCGACATGCTTTTTTTTGAGCCTCTGACAACCGAAGATGTATTGAACATTGCTGATTACATTGAACCCGATGGAGTTATTGTTCAGTTTGGTGGTCAAACGCCATTAAATCTTGCTCGTGGGCTACAGAACGCGGGGCTCCCGATTATTGGCACATCCGTGGATACGATTGAAGCAGCTGAAGACCGCGAAAAGTTTCAGCGGTTGTTGTACAAACTGGAGTTAAAGCAACCCGCTAATGGGATCGCTCGTACGATGGATGAAGCTCGCCGCGAAGTTGCCGAGATTGGATTTCCGGTATTGGTTCGACCAAGTTTCGTGCTCGGTGGACGAGCGATGGAAATTTGTTATGACCTGTCGCAACTAGATCGCTTTGTAGCAGCAGCATTTGTTGTGGCCCAAGGGCAACCAGTCTTAATCGATAGCTTCTTAGAAGATGCGACAGAAGTTGATGTCGATGCGATTTGTGATGGTGAACGAGTCGTGGTCGCAGGCATCATGGAACACATAGAAGAAGCGGGCGTTCATTCGGGCGATTCGGCCTGTGCAATTCCACCGTACAGTTTGCCAGGCCCGGTTGTTGAAGAAATTAAAAAAGCGACGGTTGCTTTGGCAATGGAATTAAAAGTGGTGGGGCTGATGAATATTCAGTTTGCAGTCAAAAAGGAAGACGGTCAGCCAGTGGTTTATGTACTCGAAGTCAATCCACGGGCTAGCCGCACCGTCCCCTTTGTCGCAAAGGCCACCGGTTTCCCGGTAGCAAAAATTGCCACTCAAGTCATGACGGGCAAAACACTAGACGAGTTGGGTATAGAGTCAGCACCGATACCGAGTTGTGTGTCTGTTAAAGAAAGCGTATTTCCTTTTCGCAAATTTGTCGGCGTTGATATTATTTTGGGCCCAGAAATGCGATCGACCGGTGAGGTGATGGGGTCAAGTGATCGGTTCTCGATTGCCTTTGCCAAGAGCCAACTTGGTGCAGGTATCATATTGCCCAAAGAAGGAAATATTTTTCTGAGTGTTGCGGAACGACACAAGGAACAGATCAAGGAATTGGCAAAACGATTACACGCGATGGGCTACACCCTGATGGCAACCGAGGGTACGGCTGCTCGAATCGAAGATGCGGGTATTCCGGTGCAGCGTGTGAAGAAGATCGCCGAAGGGCATCCTAATTTGATCGACCATTTAATCGATGGTGATGTAATGCTGGCCTTGAATACGCCCAATGGAAAAGGTGCTAGGACGGATGAAGGTAAAATCCGAGCGGCCGCGGTGCAATATGGTGTGCCTTGTATTACGACGATTCAAGCTGCCGAAGCGGCAGTCAAAGCGATGGAAGCACTGACCGAAGAAGAAATGGACGTGCAGGCACTGCAAGACCGATATTAATTTTTCAGGCGAGTGTAAATTTGGGGTTGTTATTTACTCGGTGCCCCAATAGCCACCGCGGCTATGGTCAAATTGCACTTCGCTTCCTCGGTGGGTTAGATCAAATTCGCCAGCGCGGTAGACTTCATGACCCATCACCCAAGTGTGGACACAAGAACCGACGAGCGTTTCGCCATCCCACGGGGACCAGCCACACTTGGTTTCTTGCTCGCCGTTACGAATCACATGGTCGCGATTTAAGTCGACTAGCGCGAGGTCGGCATCATATCCAACTTCAATGCGACCCTTGCCGATCATATCCCACACTCGCGCCGGTGCGTCACACATCCACGCCACCACTTGCTGCAGAGTACACCGCTGATGGTGAACTTCATTCAGCAGCAGCGCCAACGCGTTTTCCACCGCCGGCAGCCCAGAGGGTGACGAGGGATAGGGCTGTTGTTTTTCTTCGAGTGTATGTGGCGCGTGATCTGTGGCGATAACTTGGATTCGCCCAGCGTGTAAGGCGGCCCAAATCTTTTGGTTATCCTCACGGTTTTTGATGGAGGGGTTCATTTGAATCAGTGTGCCAAGTCGCTCGTAATCGTCGACGTTAAAAAACAAATGATGCGGGCATGCTTCAGCAGTAATTAATGGCCCGTTAGCGGATAACATATCGGCTTCGGCACCGGTGGACACATGCAAGACATGGAAACGGTGATCATGCCGCTGAGCCAAATCAATGGCGCGGAGCGTGGCAATCATGGCTGCTTCATGATCGCGGATGCGGCTATGGTCGCGGACGTTGGTTGTGGCCGACCATTTCTGACTATTTGCTTGAACGGTTGTTTCATCTTCACAATGAGCTGTCAGCGGCAAAGTGGTTTCGGCAAAAATACGCTCTAGGTCATCTTGGTCATCAACCAATAAGTCACCGGTGCTCGAACCAAGGAATATCTTAATCCCCGGGGTTCGTGTCGCCGTTCGCAAATCTTCCACGTTGTTGCCGGTTGCACCAATGTAAAAGCCATAATTAACTAAGCTATGTTCGGCCCCTAGCGCTAGCTTTTGTTCTAACAGCGGCTGGTTAATGGCATTGGGAATTGTGTTGGGCATCTCTAAAAACGTTGTGACACCACCCTTGGCACAAGCGCGACTCGCATGCGCTAAATCTTCTTTATGTGTTAATCCAGGTTCCCGAAAATGGACTTGGTCATCAACCACTCCAGGAATCAAATGTAACCCCGTCGCATCGATTATCGAGTCTGCCGCAGAGGTGATTGCTGGATCGATGGCCGTGATGGATTGTTCGTCAAACAATACGTCAACTTGTAGCGTTTCAGTAGGGAGTACGACTTGAGCGTTTTTGATCAGTGTCTTCATGACTGCACAATCTGATGCCGCGGCATCCATATACAAAAGGTGCCTAAGCAATCTAACGACACAATATAGCCGACGAGGGATTTTAAAGGGCTAGAGCTTCACACCAAGTTCTTTGGCAGCTCTTATTTTTAACGCTTCGCGGAAGTAGAAAAAGGGGTATCGGTCCTCTTTTTTGCGGGCATATTTAAAAATACCGAGAACCATTGACAAAGGGAGCACTTTTTTGTCTACCAGCTGAACCACTCGCGCAATAAATAATTTCTCGGCCGGCTTACGAACTTTTAGACCAGCATTCAGTTGGTCACCTAGTTGCCCGCTCTGACCAGCTTGCAGCGGTGTAAGACTTGGGACCAACGGCGAGAACAATAGCCCGATTGTTGTGCCTTGCATGCCACGTGTTGCATGTAATAAAAACTGTCGTCGTTTCATAACCGCTATCTCATGACTGCTTGTTCGTTATTGGGTAGATCATTTAATACCCAAATTGACGGTTTGTGAAGAGATTTGTACTGAAAAAGACTGGTTTGTAGCAAGGTCGTTCATTAAAAAAGCGTTAGCGCTGTACAATTAATAGCGTGTTATCCTCATATTGAGAAAATTAATTCGATTGACGGGACATTTTGATACGAATTATAATAACAGCAGGCTGTTTTTCTGCTGGATCACACTTTGTGAACGGTAGATGTGTTCTTCGATCTCTGGCCTAACTAACACGTACAACTTACCTCCTTATTGGAAGCAAAATCATGTTGCGTATTCCCGGACAAGCTGGAAAAGATCTTTGTGATAAAACTCTAGGTGTTACTAGGCGAGATATTATGCGGGTGGGCGGTTCGGCGATGTTAGGGATGTCGCTCGGACAGATGATGGAGATTAAAGCCCAAGCTGAGGAAGCAACCGAGGGTGGTGGCCCGGGTTGGAATAAGGCCAAGAGTATTATCTTGGTTTATTTGCAAGGCGGCCCCAGCCACTTGGATTTATGGGATCCCAAAGATGATGTGCCGGATAACGTGCGCAGTGTCTTTAAGCGCATCAAAACCAAAGTACCTGGGATGGATCTGACGGAGAATCTGCCAAAGCTCGCTCAGATTACCGACAAGCTGACAATGGTTCGATCAATGAGCTACACACCAGTTGGGTTATTCAACCATACCGCTGCTATTTATCAAATTCACACGGGCTACACGGCTGACAAAGTAAGCCCATCAGGCCAGCTCGAACCCCCGAGCCCAAAAGACTTTCCTAATTTTGGTTCGAATATCATCCGCATAAAACCGCCCGAAGAAGACATGTTGCCGTTTGTGATGATGCCGCGGCCGTTACAAGAAAGCAACGTTGTCAACAAATCGGGCACGGCTGGGTTCTTAGGCCGCGCCTATGATCCTTACTACCTCTTCCCACCCGGCGGTGATTTAGACCAAACAAAAATGGATCGCATTAATGTCGACGATCTTCAATTACGGCCAGAAGTTTCGATGGGCCGATTGAACCGCCGAGCTCGATTGCGAGATTTGATCAATAGCGGGATGCCGCAGATTGATCGAGCTACTGAAAAATATGGACTCAATAAATACTATGAATCCGCGATGAGTCTGATTAGTTCGGGCCGCGCTAGAGATGCATTTGATTTATCTAAGGAAACAGAAGCGACGCGCGATCGCTATGGTCGCACCACGTTTGGGCAAAGTTGTTTATTAGCTCGGCGGTTAATCGCAGCTGGGACTCGAGTGGTTGAAGTGATTTGGCCAAAAGTTGCCAATTCCGATCGTCATTCGTTTGATGTTCATACTGGCTTATCCGCGCGTATGAAAAACGAATCTGGTCCTATGCTCGACGCTGGGTTGAGCGCTCTGATTGGTGATTTGGATGAGCGTGGAATGTTGGAAGATACCTTGGTTGTCGCCATTGGTGAATTCGGCCGCAGTCCTATCCGCGGCGTTAGCACGTCGGGTAACAGCAACACCGATGATGGGCGTGACCATTGGCCATACTGCTATACGGCGATCGCAGCAGGTGCCGGAATCAAGCGAGGCTACGTGCATGGTGAGTCGGACAAAACAGGCTCTTCGCCGTTGAGTGATCCGGTTCATCCGATTGAGATGCTCGCGACGATGTATCACAGCATTGGAATCAATCCCCACACGATTCAATACAATCACCTCAATCAGCCCCGTGAGCTAGTCAAAGCTGCTCCGGTTACCGCATTGTTTGGGTGATGCCTAATAATTGATGCAATTATTACGAATGTGGAAATCAGCCAAGTGTTGATGGTCCCCGTCACACCCCCGCTGTCACTATTCTTTCGGCGCTAATAGGGGCGTTAGATAATAAAGCAAGTTGTCAAACATGGGGCCCATGATTAATGGCTTGTTGTTGTTGAGCATTTGTACGGCGTGGGATTGGCTATGGAAGGCGAGTGTGACTTGTTTGTCGCCATCGCTAAAACGCATGGCAAAGAGCCAGTTTTGAATATTCTCCGGCGGAGACTCTTCCCAGAGATACGTATGATCCACAATAAACATATGGCGCGCATGGATCAGCCCTTTGCGCGAAGAGATATCCTCGACAGAAACAATGCGTTGCTGAGTGCCGTTGATGGTGAGTGTTGAGTCGGGATCTGCTGCTTCAGCGGAATCGAGTTTGAGGAATTCGACTCTATTAGCGTGACGCAGGAGGTTGGCGGATTCTATGCCCCAATAGTCCAGCACGTCATCGCCTTCGCTGATGCGAAATTGCCAAGCGAAAACTGCCATGGCAAGCGCGGTTCCAAAGATCATAAAAATTACATATTTGCCCTGGATCATGACTGCCTTTTTAGTGACCTAATTGAGTGTGGGCATATCCAAATGCCATACCAGCGAGTAACCCTGCTGCGTGTGCCAAGTGGCTGATTGCGCCAAAAAACCCGCCCTCCGGGCTTACCAATCCAATGCCCAGCCAGATCATCATGAAGATGAAAACGAACGAGGGGATGATGGTTCCCAAGTGTGGTTGCATTTTCATTTTGATCCAACCGAAGCCAATGATACCATAGATGACTCCGGAGAAACCGACGACCTTGCTGCCGCCGAGAGCAGTTAAACCGAACATTCCATCCTCAGGAGCAATAGCCGGTAACAAAATGCTGATGACGCCGGTAAAGAGTATCAAGAGGACGAAATTGCCAGCGCCAAATTGCCTTTCCAGACCGATGCCAAGAGCAAAAAGCCAATACATGTTGAAGAGGATGTGCAAGAAGCTCGACAGACTGGCGCCAGGTGCGTGCAGAAATATGGGTGTCACCATTCGCCACACTTGGCCGCGTTTGATGTCTTCGAGACGCAGTGAGTTATAGGAACTGTTGAGCATAGTATCCACACGAGTTTTGGCCGCATCCGCTGCCAAGTTTTCAGATTGTTGCAGATAGATAATGCGCTCGCGGTAAGATTCGTTAATGGATGTCGTGCGGACGATTCCAAGTGATTCGTGAATAAAATTACCATCGCTAGTTTGGAAGACCAGCGACGCGCCGAATAATACGGAGCAGAGGAGAATAATCGACCGAGTGAGGCTCTTGGTAGGCCGCACAGAATGCCGTTGTTGCTGTTGTCGTTCCAGTTTATTCGCTTCTTTTCGACGAACTCGTTGCAGTTTGTCTTTTTCCGCTTCAATTTTGTTCGCTTTGTTGAGTACCGTGGCAAATTGAGGGTCGTCAGGATTGGTGTTAAAGGTGGCAGCAAGTTCTTGTGCAGCGAGAAGTTGGTCTTCATCGAGAACCCATATTTCCCATTCGTCGTCAACTTGTTTGCATCGCGCATCGATTTGATTGACGGCTAACCACGCATGCAGTTTCTGAGCTAAGAGCGGTTCAGCAGGATAGGAAATTAATTTTCGCATGAGAATAGTATGACTGGCGATCGGCGTTGTTAAAACAAGTTAATTAAGAGCGGCTTGCACCAATTTGGAGTCGATGTCATCGACTATTTTTACATGCCCCATTGCAACCGGTAAAATGAAACGCAATTTACCGTGCTCGGTTTTTTTATCATGTTGCATGGCTTCGACAAGTTCTTGCCGGTTTAGGTCAGCGGGTACGTCGGTGGGCAGCCCAAATTTAGTGAGTAATTGGAATTGTCGTTGGGTGATGTCGGCGTCAATCATTTCTAGGCTTTCAGCCAGCCGCGATGCACAGAGCATACCGATAGCGACTGCTTCGCCATGTAGAAATTGCCCGTACCCAGTACATGATTCGAGAGCGTGGCAAAATGTGTGACCGTAATTTAAAATTGCGCGGCGTCCCGTTGTTTCGCGTTCATCCTCAGTGACCACTTCGGCTTTAAGCTGACAACAGCGAGCAATAATATCTCGCATTAATACGGGATCCCGAGTCAGTATTAGATCGGCATGTGCCTCAAGCTTACCAAAAAATTCGACATCTTGGATCACGCCATATTTAATGACTTCGGCTAACCCTGCTCGGTAATCGCGTTCGGGCAAGCTTTGCAGGACATTGACATCGACGAGCACTCCCTGTGGTTGCCAAAATGCACCAACCATGTTTTTGGCACCAGGTAAATTAATACCGACTTTTCCACCGACGCTGCTATCAACCGTCGCTAAGAGCGTCGTAGGGATTTGCAGAAAACGAATTCCTCGGCCATAGGTAGCGGCAGCGAATCCGGCAAGGTCGCCAACGACGCCACCGCCGAGTGCTAAAACTAACGACTTTCGATCAGCTTGTAGCGACAGCATTTGGTTCAATATCTCGTCGAGCATGGGGATGGACTTACTTGCTTCGCCTGCAGGAACGGTGATGATGTCGATGCGAGTGTCGATGGTTGAAAGTGTTCTGAGGACGGTTTCGCCGTATAGTTGGCGAACATTGGAATCGGTAATGACGATGGTTTGTGAAATGTCGCCGAGCGATTCTACCCACCGTCCGATGTCAGCGAGGTTGTCCGAGCCGATGCGGATTTCATAGCTGCGCTCTGCTAGGTCAACAAATACGGTAGTGGATTCAACGGACACAGAAGGAGCCTTTCTCGCAATCGTAGAGGCAGTTTGTATTAGGAACTTACTCGTTGTAAATCTTCTTGCGTCACGGTGATTTGGCGACAGAAACCAGTGTAGGTACGGACATACGCTAAGTCGCTACACTGCTCGGCATCGGCGTGAAGTGCAGTAGCGATGGATGCCTTTTCTTCCGCTTCTAAGTGATCGTATTCAGCGCCCCAAATAGTAGTTTCTTCGAGCACTAGCGCTTCGCGATAAGCGTCAAATTTGTCGGCCATGGGCCCCATTGCTCCTCTAAGCTAAGTCCATAAAGCAGTATTGACTGCCAGGTGATTGTAAAACGCCATCAGTAAAGTGTTGCTAGCTATTTGTTCACCGTAGCAGTATAAGGCCATATTATACAGCCCCAAGGGATTTCTTACGACTAGCCATTTTGGGGTTCGGCGACCTTAACGATTGCAGGGATTGTCGGCATTAAGTTCTCTTTAACAGCAGCGCATTTTTGAAAAGTTCCGGCCGTATCGATTATGCGGGCGCTGTTTTAGATTCCTTGCCAATGTCCACGATTCCACGCTAGCAGTGGTAAGGAATATACCGATTATTATTCTTACAGCAATAGTATCAACAAATCCGATTTGCCTTATGAATGAATGATGGGTATGAAAAATGAAGAGAGTTAAAAATCTAGTGGCAATCCTGTTTTTCTTGGTTGTTTGTAGTCTTGGTGCTGACGTTGTGGGGCAACAAACGCAGGGGGAGCCGAGTTTATTTAATCCCTATGAACGCCCAGTACACGCGCTAGCATCTCAGGCAGTCGAATCGCCAACCAAACCAAAGTACACCACTGTTGGAAATACGGATCGCTTTCATCGTCCTAATCGCTCGGAGCGGACATCGTCGCGGACCACCAACGTAGTTCCATTTCAGAACCTCCCCAAGTCACTGAATTTACAAGTGAGGGGTTTGGTAATGATGCGGGACAATGCTACGAATCAAGCTTTAACCAGCAATGCAGCGGGTGAAACCGTATTGAGTACGCGGGACGCCGATATGGATACATCCGGCGGTGTAGAAATTACGCTCGGTAAGACCCTCGAAGATAAGACCCAGCGGATAGAAACGGTTTATTGGGGCTTGTTTACTAAAGGTGACAGTGCGGTGGCTAGTGACGCTGCGAGTGGACTGAATACGCTGCTGAACATCTCTGGTTTGAGCTACAACGGTTTTGGCAATCCGCTGTCGGCAGTTTTTAATAGTTCTGCAAACCAGACGCTGACCCGTAGTTTTGAATATCACAACGTGGAATGGAACTTTACTTCTGACATGCTTACCGAAGACGGCAAGCAATCGGTGCGGCTGCTGGCAGGTTTTCGCTATTTCAAAGCGGATGATCGATTCAACTTAAATATTGATGATGTGGCTTATAGTGTGACAGATGATAATCACTTGTTTGGCGCTCAAGTCGGGGCGCTGTGGACCAAGCGAAAAGGAAATAAATTGACCTATCACATCGGTGTCAAAACGGGTGTTTTTTTTAACGCCATCGATCATCGCACGAAAATTCTTGGCGCAGCGGGTCACGCGTTTATTGAAGATCCGGCCATTATGAACTGGCGCGACGACTTCAACGAGTATTCCAAGAAAACGGACATGTCATTTTTGGGACAGTTGGAGCTAGGTTTTGATTTCCTGCTGACACCAAGCTGTCAATTGACAGCGGGCTATCGTGTCATGGGAGTGACTGGGATGGCATTTGCCACGGATCAGATACCAGCGAGTTTTGCTGAAGCGGCTGAAGGCCAGCCCGTGACTGCCGACGGCAGCTTGATTATGCACGGAGCCTATATCGGGGTGGACTGGAATTTCTAAACGAGAATTCGAGCGGGGGCATCGCACAAACACCCGTTCACCCAGTTTCGGGCATGAATGTGGGCATGTTGACGCCGGCGAAAGGTTTGTAGTCTCCGAGTACTTGGCAAAAATGCATTTCGCAATTGCGGGCGCCCCAGGCATATGCCGCGCGGACGATCTTTTCCGCCTCGACAGGTACTAAAAATACGGGTGTTTGCCCCCGTTGGCGGTCAAGCTCGCTCGCTAACAAAGCTATCGCAGTTTCTTCGTCCAGCGAAACTCCAGGGCCGATTAGGTTAGTTGCCGGATGTGAACAGGAACCGAGAAACCCTAACAGCTTGCCGGAATCTGGACAGGCGCATACGGATAAGTGCCAGTTGCCATCGTCGTTGCAAATCAGAAATTCATAATCCTGCGCTCGTGAAATCCCCGCGACTTGCATTTCAAGTTCAACCAAAGCGGGAATATCCGCCATAGTCGCTGACCGTACGTTGGCGGCCGCAGTACAAGCAAAATCTAATCCACTAGCGGGAACCTCCAAAATCATATCTTGATAGGCATGCCGTGGTACAAATCCCGCTTTGCTATAAAGCGAAAACGAGTCGACGTTCAACGCGCTCTGCGTCAAGCGAACAGGTTTGTTCTGTGTATTAGATAGATCGACAATCCAATCCAGCAGAGCTCGGCCAGCCCCAGCCCCAAAATGATTGGGGTGTACCGTCATGATCCCCAGTGAAACGTGGTGGTCGCGAGGATGATAAAAGCAGGAACCTATAACGATGTCGGTTTCATCATCGACGGTAACAATGCCGCACTGTGGATCGAGGGATTCGTAAGTGTCAAAGAAGATATTACAAACGGCGGGGCCACCGCTAAAAATGGCAGGCATCCCGTGAACTTGGTACCAATGGTTGATGGAAATATAAATCAACTCGGCCACGTCATGCCGATCATCACTGGTCATGGTACGAATAGTGAAAGTCATTATTTATATCCCGCTGATGCCAAAAGCGCATACGCAAAGTCGTATTACTATTCGCCGTTGGACTGGATCATTTGGATGAGTCCATTGAGATGGCCAACAACGGTTTCTTCGTTTACTGATTCCCAGTGGTTTGCCTTGTGCTGTAGAAGCGCTACTTTTAAATTATCTAGCGGATCTTGTAGGTCATCAGGCAGGTCGGCTAAATCCTTAAACGGCTGCACCGCTTCGTCAGTAACCACTCGAGGCGCACCATCAAGACTGTCGCTAGGCGTGTTAGCAGCAGGTACTACAGCAGAGGATCGTTGATATGACGCATCGCCAAAGTCAGGGCCTTCGTAGCCTTGAGTGCCAGAAGCTTGATCATAGGATCCTCGAATAGTGCTGTCACCCGGAGCGTACGTTGAGGAATTTTGTTCGGCTATCGGTTGAAACGGAGCAACGGCATCTTCATCTAATTCAGCGTAAATAATGTCGCTTTCTTGGGGCTTGTCACTGGCAGCAGCTCCCGTCGCTTCCCAACGGTTTTCGCACATACTGGAAACAGACCACTTTTCTTGGACAGCGCCCTCGAGCCACATTTCAGCATCGGACCAATCCATAGCGATTTGAAAATGAGTCCAAGATAGGTTTGCGTAGTCATTTTGAACGGCGCCGAATTGTTGATAAACCCGTCGTAATCTTCCGACATGTTGTCCGGTGACAGAGTGTTCAACAAGAGTTGCCCAGGCTTCGTCGGAATATTCATTGACTGGAGCATCTGCGGCAACGAGCGCTGCGCGCCAAGCTAAAATGATTTTGCCTTTTTCCCAGTTGGTTTGGCTAACAAGGGCTTGCCACGCACCTACAAATGGAGCCGATGTCGCTTGCAGCAATTCGGCATCGACGGAATCATTTGCATCGTTCGAATCACTCGCTTCATTCTCCATGCTTTCAACAGTTTCCGTAGCTGCGGCCACAGCAACTTCTGCGATAGTCTCGACAGCTTCGATTTGTTCTGTGGCTTCTGCTGTTGTGCCGGTTTCGTCGGTAGCGTTTGTTACATCTTCATCGACAGATTCAACAGGGTCAAAACTAGCGTTAGAGTTGTCGCTGGTACTTTCCGAATCATTAGGCTCACGATAGTCATCATCTTCGTCACTTTGTCCAAACAATGCGCCTTGTATCATCCGATGTAATTCCTGTTTTATAGTTTTAGTCGTTTGTTTCTTGGGAAAATTCATTGGGTATCACCAAATTCAGAAAGCCCATTTGAAAAGTTGCCGTGATTTAGAACAGTCAGACTAGCAGTTGTTGCCAAAAGTAAAAGCAACGGGTCCGAGCAATCGCGGAACGTCTGTTTTTATCGCCTTAAGTCCTAGTCAATGGTCGCGGGGTCCGTGGGGATAACTTGTCGATAGCGTTAAAAAAACAGAGTTTCACTATGCAACCATGAAGAGATTGTTGCTGCTTAAGGTGTCGCGATGACTTGGATGGAAAAGATAGTATCGGATAATACAGCAGATGCGCTTTGATTTTTGACTTCGGCACCGGGTGCATCTTTGTTTTTAGCCATGAGCCGATCCCCGAGTGCACCCCGCTGCAAGCGATTCATAGAGAGGGCGAACGTGGGTTTCTTTTGGAGTATGTCTACGAGTGCCGCTAGTTGGCTGGAGTTTGATCGGAACATAACGATTTGATTAACGGTGGATTTCCGCACACTGTTTTCCATTGGTTCGTTAGTCGCCACACGGGGCGGTGATTCTTCAGCGATATTTTTTTCACCATTAGCTGGCCGAATAGCTTTCCTCTGTCGTGCATTTTGAGCGAGGTTTTGATGGGCTGTAAGCAACGCCAGTAGTGTCGGCAGATCTGTTTGTTTTACTTGAATGTGATAAGTAACGTCGGCGACATCTGTTTTGGCCTCCGCTTGTTTATGGAGCTGCATTTCGTCTGCGGAATCAGCCACGGTGCTGGCACTGGGAAAGGAGCTCGCTCGAATATCGGCTGGTGCCGCCGGGTCATCGGCGGTAGCAGATTCCCCCTCGGCTAGGTTTTTGTCACGATATTTTTGGTCTTCCTGCAAAAACCGCGTGTCGGCGAAAGCGTCGCGGCCACCTCCCATGCCACCCATTGGCGGACCATGGTCGGTAACGGCCTCAGATTCTGGGGCGGTGTTTTCCGCTCGTTGAAAATTTTCAATGGCTGGAGTCGCATCATTCAGATCCGTTTGAACTAGCGTCATAGATTGCTCATTAGGCATAAACTGTAGCGTCAGGACTGCTAGCACACCCGCCGTTAAGGCAAGCAAGGCGGGAATTTGTAGTCGTTGTTTCCAGTCCCTTGCCATGACGGGAATTTTTACATTGGAATAAGGTGCTTGACCATGGACACTTAGATTACGATCGCGGATTTTGGTGATGACGGCGTCAAGCAGTTGTTGTTCATTGGGGTGAAACTCAACAGCAAGGCATTGTATTTCATTGCTAAGGACTTTGAGTTCCTGTAGCGACTCGCGCAACGGGGGGCTGTTTTCGATCGCCTGTTCGACCACAGCGCGTTCGCTGGCAGTGAGCTCATCATCAAGATAAGCACTCAGCAATTCGCCATCGATTTCATGATTTGGTTTGATGTGGTCGTTCATAACAGGGAAGGGTGCTCGTTGCGGAGCGGCAATAGTTTTTCTTTGAGTTGCAATCGAGCGCGGTGCAGTCGGCTGCGGACTGTTCCAGAGCTGATTGATAAAATTTCGGCAATTGTATCGTAGTTACATCCTTCAATTTCGCGGAGGATAATAATGCTTCGATATTGTTCGGACAAAGTGCCAATCGCTTTGTGCAGTACAGCGGCGCGTTCTTCTCTTTCTAGTGCTTCGCCGACTGCTTCGTTATGATCGATAACTTCTTGTCCGGTCATTTCTTGTTGTTGGTCCATGGAAACAACGGGTTTTGTTGCTCGTCGATAACTCAGCGCCATGTTGATGGCGATGCGATAAAGCCAAGTGTAAAAGGCGCTGTGCCCACGATAGGTATCAAGTTTCAAATACGCTTGAAACAGAGCATTTTGCATAACGTCTTCCGCAGATTCGCGACATCGCAGAATATGCATCAGAGTATTAAAGAGTCGACCGGTGTACGGTGTTATGAGCAGCTCGAACGCTTGGCTCGAACCCTCCGCCGCTTGCCGAATTAATTCTTTATTATCGTCGGACAAAATGCTACCAATACCTTTGACACCAGGGGGACTCAAAAAGTTCCAGAATTATTGCAAATGCTGCGACGGAACTCAAAGG
>DTSG01000120.1:0-2593 GCA_012965455.1 Planctomycetaceae bacterium
AATCGTTCCTCTAATTACACATGGCATGAGATTAGCTGAATAAGCCACGCACCTTATTACAGGCAAACTCTAGTTCCTCATCCGTCATCTCAATCGCATCTAAATATAGAAATCCCTCATTGGCATGGTGTGCGCGAACTACCACGGATGGGTTTCCTGCCGCTAATGCTCTGTTCAGCGAATGGGCGTCATGCGAGGTGGCAATAGGGTCGGGCGTCAAACGCACCCGGGAAAACGGGCAACCATTTGGGTCCGCATCGATTCCGAGGCTTAATCCATCAATATTTGCAAGCAATTCCATGATGCGGGCGACTTTGCGGTCTTGCTCAGCAGTCCAAGCTTGTACATCCTCACTCGCGCGATATTCCATGGCAGCGATCGCCCCCACAATCGCTTCTTTGCCCGCCTTCATCCCGCGACCAATTCCACGATTCTGTAAGTAGACCGCTTCAACGTACTTGCGCTTACCAGCAATGATTCCGGCAGTTGTGGAACATAGATATTTGTGGGCACTGGTGATGACCAGATCGACTCCCAGATTAATTAGTTCCGACATTCGTTGGTCTTGTGCTGCCGCATCTACGATCACAGGTGTCTCGTTTTGATGTGCTAAAGAGATTATTTCAGTCAAGCTAAGCATGCCCTTGCGGACGGTATGATGTGATTCGACCACTAGTACGGCTGCAATGTCCTGTTGTTGTAACGCGTGCTCAAGTTGTACCGGCAACGTTCGGTTGACTTCACCAATTATCTCTGGCACTGCGCCTGCTAGGCGTATATTTTGTGTGATAGGCGCACCATAGTTCACGCAATGACCGGTTTGAATAATGATCTTATTACGCATGCCCGCTGCGTCAGGTAACTGCAGCACATTTCCCAGTTCAGTACCCGTCATGCAGCCTGCGATCGATAACGTAATACCAGCCGCTGTACAGGCTGTCACGCATCCCGTTTCGGATCCCCAAGTACTGGAAATGACCTTCCCAGCGGCCGCTTGTAATTCGTCCAAATCAAAAAAGTGATTAAGCGATTCACGGACTTGATCAGCAATTTCTGGTAACACGATCGCACCGCACAGCTGTGTCATTTTCCCGCAAGCATTGATGATTTTTGTGAGTTGGTGTTCTTCGTGTAAATCGGTCATTTGATTTCCGTTAATCGTCGCTGCTACCTTGGTGAAATGGAACCAGCCTTATTCTATAATGAATTGGTCACACCTATCGCCGTTCCTAGTGATTCCTAATCCTCACCAACTGATTTCCCAATATTTTACCATGCAATGCACCTTACTTATACGCGGCGGCACAGTTATCGATGCTGCCGCCGGGCATCATCAAATTATGGACGTCGCCATCACCGGTGACCGCATCGTTGCCGTTGGCGAATCCTTGAAATATCAGGCTGACCAAGCCATTGATGCGAGCGGTCTAATTGTGAGCCCTGGATTGATCGACTTGCATGTCCATGTATATCAACATCACATGCCGATCAGTCTTAATGCGGATGAACTGTCGATTGCCGGTGGGGTTACCACTCAGCTTGATGCTGGGAGTGCTGGTTCCTACAACTTTGATGGTTTTCGCCGTGACTATATCGACCGCGCTAACACGGAGGTCTTGGGGTTAGTTAATTTGGCATGTACGGGTCTGGTAGCAGCCAACCTCGGCGAACTGCTGGATCCGCGACACTCTGATCCAGCGGGAGTCGTAGCCACAATTGAGCGTCATGCGGATGTTGCCGTTGGAGTGAAAATTCGAGCAGGTGCTCATATCATTGGCAGCGGACAACAGGGTTGGGATCATTTTCTGGCTGCGGTCGCCGCCGCGCGAGACTCAAAAACTTGGCTAATGGTTCACATCGGAGAATGCCCGATGACGTTGCCAGAAATGATGCCGCACTTGCAACCGGGCGATTGCATTACCCATTGTTTTAAGGGTGGTAGTACGACATTGCTTGACGAAAACCAGCATGTGTTTAAGCAGATCAAAAAAGCAGCCGACGATGGAATTATATTTGATGTTGGTCATGGCTTTGGTAGTTTTCATTGGGATGTTGTAACTGCATGTCTCGATCAAGAGCTATTGCCCAATACGATCAGTACCGATCTGCATCTAAAAAACGTACATGGGCCGGTCTATGATATGCCCACCACGATGTCAAAATTTTTGCTGCTCGGCTTGCCGCTAACCCAAGTGTTTGAAATGTCGACGCTCGCTCCGGCAAAAGTTCTTGGCCGCGAAGCGGAAATCGGGACACTCAAAGTTGGCAGCCGAGCGGACGTTGCACTATTGGAGTTGAACACCGGCGAGTTCAAGTTTACGGACAGTTATCAACAAGTTCGTAGCGGCTCGCAACGACTCAAAGCTGTGGGAACCGTTCAAAGCGGTACCTTAGCACCAGGCTGGACACAATACAAACGGTAGCGGTTTCCATACCTATTCGGTAGCCGATAGTTGTTTGGTGCAATCCACGCACGCCCAGCAAATCGCACAGAGACAATAACAAACAAAGCCGAGCACTAACACCGGTAACCAACCAGCCACATTGTTGGCATCGTTAGGAATCATGTATCCCTGAACAATCGACCCCACAT
>DTSG01000120.1:2610-4457 GCA_012965455.1 Planctomycetaceae bacterium
CAGCAAACGAGTTAACAAAGGCAAATAGCGTCGCTGTGAAACGCCCGCCCATATCCGTTATGGCGCCCCAGCGAGTAGCTAGGGAAATGTCCGCAAAAATCTTGACGACTCCCAACAAGATGCAGAATAAATAGGGATCCTCTTTAAAAAACAAAGCAATAAATAACACCACTGCCGCCATCCCCTTGCCCGTAGCACCCATAATTCGCCTTGCTTGTCGTCGGCCCCTGCGAGCGGTCAGTTTATCGTTGAGAAATCCACCCAGTACGCCACCAATCGCTCCACCAATTAACGGCAACGAAGAGTAAATTCCCATTTCTTTGTAACTCAGTCCGTGAGCATTTTTCAGGAACATCGGAATCCAACCGGAGAAAATGTGGTCGGCAACAGTAGAAAAGCTAGCCGCGAAACAGAGCAGCAGCACATGTACTCGCACACTTTTAGGGCAGTTTCGCAGCATCTCCATATACGATGGGCGTGTTTTCTTTTCTTCTGATTCGCCCGGCAAACCCACAAGGTCAATCTCGGCTTGATTCGCTCGCGGATGCAGCTCCGGTGAATTGCGAACAACAATCAAAAACAATCCGGCAAGTACCAATCCCGATGAGGCCAGCATGATCAGCACGGTCTGCCAACCGTAACCTAAAATACCGATCATCACAGTAGCTACGAGGATATTCGTAGCGGCACCGCCAAACCGCGCAAAAAACACTCCCAGCCAACCTTGAATCGTCGTCCGTATACTTTCGTGAAACCACTTCCTTGTTAGCCAACCGAGCGAGGCGAACACAGCTGATTGACCCGCGCCGAGTAGCATTCGCCCAGCGTATAGGCACTCGATGGCCGGTGCACCCGCATGCAGCGCCAAACCAATGGACCATGTCACGATCGATGCCGTTAAAAACAAGTCCGCTCCGACGACATCAACCAACATTCCGGCAGGTATCTGTACACCGCCATAAAACACCGAGAACAAGGCATCTAAGTAGCCCAAACTGGCGTTATCCAACCCATAGGCCTCAGCGATATCGGGCTTGAGCACGCCAAAGGTATAACGATGTACATACAACATCCAAGACGTCAGGCAACCCATCGTAAAGACGGACCAGCGCACGTTTGTCGGAGCCGTTGTCGTTTCAGTTTGTAGTTGATTCCTATCCAATCAATACTTCCAATCCTTCACCGCACTCTGAATTCTTCAATCACGTCTTCATCTAACTCAATACCCAAACCAGGCTCAGTCGGAACAGGCACCCGGCCGGAAATCACTTGCGGCAGGTTCGCCACAAGCTTCCGCATCAGCGGGCTCGGGCGGAGACAATATTCCACGAGATCACCATCAGCCACGGTCGAAATCCAATGTAAGGAGGCAGCCAGATTAATCCCCGTACTGAAACAGTGCGGAACAGCTTTTCGACCATGCGCCGTCGTCATATCAGACACTCGCTTGCAGACGGTGATCCCTCCACAAAAAGCGATATCTGGTTGCACAACATGTAATCCACAATCAATAAGTTCTTTGAAATCAAAGTGGGTCACGTCGCCCTCACCACCGGCAATCGGTATCTGTGAACGTTTACAAAGCTCACGATACCCGTGGCGGTCATCCTGACCAACAGGTTCTTCTAGCCACGTCAGATTAAAAGGTTGAAACAATTCGGTTCTCCCCAAAGCAGTTTCCCAATCCCAAGCGTGCCCCGCATCCACCATCAAATCACGCTCCGCGCCAATCGCCTCTCGAGCCGCTTGCACATGGGCAACATCCACTGCTGCATCATCCCCGATTGGTCCCCAGCCAAACTTAACTGCCGTGAGCCCCATTTCCACATATTGCTTGGCCATCTCGG
>DTSG01000121.1 GCA_012965455.1 Planctomycetaceae bacterium
ATAGTCGGTTGTATTATTAGAATTGTCCGAATCAATCCCCGTTTGTCCCCGAGTGGAGAGGGTGTCCAAGAACGCAGATGAACCTGTCGCTTGAAAGCCACCTGGACCCCCAACGCCGAGACTGCCGATGTTCCTCGCACCGGCGAAGATGATAATGCTGCCAAGCGGAATCGTTAGGTTGTGCAGTTGGTGACTAGCGCCGGTTCCGGGATGCGTGATTGTGGCGTCCCAACTATTTCCACCAGAGGGCGTAATCGCACCGAGTTCGTCGTTAATACGACTTTCAAGCACGGTGGCCGCTCGTTGCAAGGTGTCTTTTCGCGTTTGGTCGCTGAAAAAGTTGTTCGTGTCTAGCGAGTAGTCAAGAACGATAGAAAGCCCATCACCAGCAAGCACGATCCGCGGTTCGAGGTGTTCGAGGCCACGCAGAAACAACCGTCGCTTTCGCGATTTGGTGAGTTGCCGCGGTGAAAACAGCCTACGAAACATCTGTGCGCCAGTTTGAAGGAGTGTGTGGGGAAATAGAATGGAGGATAGGTTATACTTCATACTATGCAAAACAAGGAAAAATGTCAGGTAATAAGTGTTTGTTTTTATGGATGAAATGGGCTGATTGTGCGGTAGTTATCGCTATTTTCGGAATCTATTGATTTTTTGGTCCAAAATGTACTCGATACACAGTGTTACCCGTGATTACGGGTTAGGAGTCAACAAGAATGAAACGTTTGACCTTCGTGATAGCGTTGACAGTGTTTTTGCCGTTTGGGACTAATACGGGTAGTGTGTGGGGGCAATCGGGACTAGTCGCGCATTGGGATTTAGCCCAGAACGGAGACGATAAATCTGGCAACGGTCATCATTTGGTCAACCACAATGTTAAGTTCACCGCAGCGGCTAGCGCTGAATTCAACGGTGTGGACAGTTGGTTGGAATTGCCGCCGGATAACGTACCGGATCTCTGGCAAAGCGGCCTGACAATTTCTGCGTGGATTAACACGCAACAGAGACTGCAGGATGTAATTGGGGACGTGCTCTCGTGTTATAGCTTGACGACACGTACCGGCATCAATCTTTCAATTATGAACTACGCTGGAATTACAAATGCTCAGTCCAATCATCGTAACGTGTTCTTTGGGGTGGACGACGGTAGTGAAATACCCGCTTGGAAGAACTGCGGTCGCCCCGGCAATAGCCAGTACGTTCGCTCGCTTGCCGTCTTCGCTGGCGACCTGTATGCTTCGACTTGGGAGCCTGCCGCTGAAGACCGTGGGCATGTTTATCGGTATGCTGGCAATCAAAAATGGGTTGACTGCGGCGCACCCAGTAAAGCAAATTGTATAGCGGCGATGGCTGCGTATAACGGCCATTTATATGTGGGATCGGAATTATACAGCGGCGGTGGTTCGTCGTTACCACTGTCGGAAAACCAAAACCATGGTGGTACGGTGTATCGATATGAGGGGGGCAGCAAATGGACCAGCATGGGTCGAATTGCGGATGTTCGGGCAGTCAGTGCTTTAACCGAATTCGACGGCAAGCTGTATGCTGGTACCGGTTCCACAGGAGCGTGGCGCGATACCCCACGAACTCGCGGAATGTACCGTTTTGACGGCCCTGACGAGTGGGTGGATTGCGGTTGTCCGGATCTGCGAGTGGTGCATTTGGGCGTACACAACGGACATCTATATGGTCTGAGTTACGACGACGGAGGGTTTTTTGAATACACAGGAGGCAAGGATTGGATACGACTTGGGCCGATCCCAGAGACGACCCAGGCATATTCAATGGCGGTCTATGAGGGTGCGGTGCACGTTGGCACTTGGCCCACCGGAGCAGTTTATCGGCTCGATGGATCGCAGCAGTGGTCGTTCCGCGGGCGGTTGGGTGAGGAAAAGGAAGTTATGGGCATTTCTGTTTACAATGGCCAGTTGTTTGCAGGTACCCTGCCCTTTGCCGACGTTTACCGATATCAAGGTGGAACGCAGTGGACGACAACGGGGCGATTGGATAACACGCCCGACGTCAAGTATCGCCGCGCTTGGTCCATGGCTGTGTTTGATGGCAAATTGTATTGTGGCGTGTTGCCGTCGGGGAACGTGTTGTCACTGGAAGTTGGGAAGAGCGTCACTCATGACCGAGCATTGCCAAGCGGTTGGCAACACTTGACTGCTGTCAGGCGAGAATCTCAATTGGAGTTGTTTGTCAACGGTAAATTGGTGTCGTCTACAGGAGAATTTGATCAATCGCGTTTCCGAAAACCAAGTGGCGCTGCTCTGCGAATTGGATTTGGCCAGCACGACTATTTTAATGGACAAATGAAAGATGTGCGGATTTATGATCGAGCGTTAGTGCCTCGAGAAATACGGCGTATCGCCAATCCTAACTAGCGTTCATAACCAATCACAGCAATTTACGCAATGATATCACTAATTACGTGTCCTGCGACATCTGTCAATCTGAAATCTCGACCCGCATGACGATAGGTGAGTTTTTCATGATCGAAACCCATTAGGTGTAACATTGTGGCGTGCAGATCGTGAACGTGTGTGCGTTTTTCGATCGCGCGATATCCGAATTCATCCGTATTGCCATAGGAATATCCACCTTTGATTCCACCACCAGCGAGCCAGATGGTAAATCCGTGGTGATTGTGATCCCGCCCAGTAGGGTTGCCGCCCCCGATCGGAATTTCAACCGCAGGTGTGCGGCCAAATTCTCCGCCGCATATCACTAGCGTTTCCTGCAGCAGTCCGCGCTGCTCAAGATCAGTTAACAATGCCGCGATTGGTTGGTCGGCTTGTTTGCCTAAACCGCGCATTGCCGCATCTAAACCGCCGTGCGTATCCCACGGTTGAACATCACCGTGGAAGCACTGCACGACTCTCACACCGCGTTCAATTAATCTACGAGCGATCAACAGTTGGCGACCGTGTACTGAACCGGCGTTATAGAGATCTTGAGTTGCTTGGGTTTCACTGGAAATGTCAAACGCATCGGTTGCCTCCATCTGCATTCGGTATGCTAACTCAAACGACTGAATGCGGGCTTCCAGATTTGCATCCTCCCACCGCGGCTTTTGGTGTTCACGGTTGAGGATGGCCAGCAAGTCAAGCTGCTGACGTTGGGAATCGTGATCGAGTCTGGAGTTTTTGATGTTCGCAATCAGTTCGTCAACCTTGACTTTGCGGGTGTCCAAATAGGTACCTTGAAAGATGCCCGGCAGGAACGAGCTGCGCCAGTTGGACGAATCAGCCACAGGTAATCCGGGACACATAGCGACGTAGCCAGGCAGGTTTTGGTTTTCAGTGCCCAGGCCGTAGGTCAGCCAGGATCCATAACTTGGTCGGGATTGACGTTCGTCACCGGTGTTCATCAGACGCATGCTCTGTTCATGATTAGGCGTGTTCGCATACATCGACTTGATGACACAAATTTTATCGGCATGAGCGGATGCGGTTTTGTCGAATATTTCACTACACCACAATCCACTGTTGCCATATTGCTTGAACTTGAATGGAGACGCTAAAGCGACACCGGTTTCACGCTCAGTGGCGAGGTTGCGAAATGGCAGCGCTTGGCCACCGCGTTTGTTGAGTTCCGGCTTGTAGTCCCATGTATCAATTTGGGATGGCCCGCCATTGAGATAGACGTGGATGATGTGCTTGGCGGACGGCTGATAGTGCGGTGCTTTGACGGCAAGTGGATTGGCCGCTGCATCAACCAGTTCTGGCAGCGCAAGCAGGCCTAAACCGGTTCCCATGGTTCCCAGCAGCTCCCGTCGACTGACGTAGGTTTGATGTGCTTTACCGCTACTCATGTTGGTGTCTCCTGCTCTGCGACTGGTAATCTGAAGCGTCGATTGAGTTGGATGATGATGATGAGGCAATAGACGCACAATAGTCCTGTTGCTGACCAGATGAACATGTCGGGTGACTGCAGCGAACCGAGGCTGACCCAGATAATGGACTGCAAAATTACGATCATCATAAGTATACTCGCAATGGTGAGTTTCACCATGATCTTGAAAACAAAGGCAATCGTATCCTGCTTGTGCTCGGGGGTGAACCAGTATTCTTTGTTGGGTAGGTTCACCAGTTGAGGTGCTTTTTTCAGCGCCAACAGTGTGCCTAAGGTCAGAAAAACCGCCGTGCCAAATATTGTGGAAAGCATAAGGACGAAGAGCTGAGATTTGGCAGTATAGTCATCAACTCCGCCGCTTACCGTAACGTGCGACGAGATCTTGTCGGGTAGTTGGGGATAGTAATAGACGGACTGTACTACTGCGGCTATGAGGGTCATCACAAGGACGGACAGTACAGTGCGATTGTTGGTTGGAAAAACTTTCAATGAAATAACTCCTAGTTTGCTGATTTGACCAACATTCGATCAAAAACCGATCGGAATTTTATCAATGGTTTGATCGCCTGAACCTTTCCAAGCAAGCTT
>DTSG01000122.1 GCA_012965455.1 Planctomycetaceae bacterium
AAGCGAGACAAGAAGATGAGTGCAGAAGCCCGTGTAGAAGAACTTGGCCTAGAATTACCAACCGCTCCCAAGCCTGGTGGCGTTTACAAACCGGTTTTAATCACCGGCAAGATGTGCTACGTGTCCGGCCACGGTCCTCTACAGATGGATGACACGATGATGACGGGAAAAGTAGGCTCTGAAGTGGACGAACAATACGGCTATGATTCAGCTCGGCAAGTTGGTCTAGCGATTCTAGCAACGCTGCGAGCAAATATTGGTAGCCTCGATCGAGTGCGTTGTGTCGTTAAAACTCTCGGCATGGTGAACTGTACTGCAGATTTTTCCACTCACCCCCAAGTCATCAATGGGTTCAGCGATTTAATGGCTGAAGTCTTTGGTCCCGAGAACGGTGTCGGTGCTCGCAGTGCGGTCGGCATGGGCTCGTTACCAGGGAATATCACCACGGAAGTCGAAGTCATTTTTGAATTGAATGACAGCGAGTAAGACCACAAATTTATACGAATCGACACAAACATTGTATGCGTGTATTACACGCCTAGTAGTTTGCCGTTGTGGTTGGCAGCGATCGCTTGGACAATTGCATCGCGTATAGCGTCTGCTTCTTCCCCCGTCATGGTGGCATCAGCGCGGCGGAATTTTACGTTGAATAAAACCCGTTTTGTGTTCGCTCCGTCTTGGTCAGGTGCGCGATATGTTTCTTGATAACCGAGGACTTCCAACGCTTCCCCAGCGGCTTGTTCGACAGTCGCCTGTAGCTGGTCCCAACGCACGGACTCTTGTAGCACAACGTTGAGGTCCCGCGATATTGCAGGGAACGCACTGAGATCTTGATGTTGCGGAATCAACGTAGCTAAACTGACCAAAAGATCCATTTTTAATTCTGCGACATTCGCCGCGGTCTTCAGCGAAAATGCTTTGAGTCCCGGTTTGGATACTTGGCCTAAGAACCCCAGTCTTTCGTCTCCGAGCAACAACGTGCAGCGTTGTTGGTTGTCCAGTAACCCATCAAACTCTTCTCCGGCATCTGCGACGGATAAAGGAGTCGTGATTTTTAGTTTAGCCAGCAAGGATTCAATGACACCTTTGAGATGATAAAAATCACCGCTGCTGGTGAGCCCGATCGTCTTCTGTTCTTGGGGCAAACCTTCAGCTTGAGGTAGATAGATTTTCGCAGTTTCGAATAATTCGACGGCGGGATTTGCCAATGATTGGTTGATTCGTCGTACTTCTAATAAGCTAGGAGTCAAACTTGTACGTAAGGCATCCGCACCTAGTAGCATTGGTGAAATGGTACGTAAGGGAGTAGCCGTTGTCCACGGATTGAATTGATCCGTCCAAGCCAGTGGTACAACAGACCCAGTAAGTGCTTCGTCAAAGCCGGTAGCTGTCAGGGTGGAACGAATAACTTCAGCCACTCGGTCCTCGTCGCTGCGAAACGATGCGGCCATTGGCACTCCCACATCTTCGGGTATTTTTTCATAGCCATGGATGCGAGCGATTTCTTCAAGCAGATCGCATTCACGCGTGAGGTCACGTCGCCAACTTGGCGGGATAACGGTGATGGATTCCGCCGTGCTAGCGGATTCGGCATTCCCCAATGCGATCAAGATCGAGCGAACTTCTTCAGTGTCAATTTTGATACCGAGGATTCTCTCAATCTGAGACAACCGCAATACAACCGGTTCTGCTTGCCAAGTTGATTTACCCGCTTCAATCACACCCGCGTCTAATGTGCCACCACAGTGTTCGAGGATTAATTCGCAGCAGCGTTGACTGGCCCAATCGACTCCGGCAGGATCCAACGCTCGTTCAAAGCGATAAGAAGACGGGCTTTGTAAATTTAATGCGCGAGATGTTGCGCGAATGGACATCGCTGTAAAATCAGCGGATTCGATAAGTACGTCAACGGTTTGCTCACTGACTTCAGTTTCAGCGCCACCCATCACTCCGGCAATGGCGATAGACTTGGCTCCATCCGCGATAACGCACATCTCGGGTTGTAATACATATTCTCGGTGATCGATCGCTGCGAATTGCTCACCTTGCTCCGCCGCTCGAACGATGATTTGTCCGCCGGCGAGTTTGCCTAGATCGAAGGCATGTAGTGGCTGACCGGCTTCCATTAAAACATAATTGGTAATGTCAGCGACGTTGTTGATCGGTTTCCAATCGCGATTGATCGGCAAGAAAACGGTTCGCAACTGATCCTGCATCCACGGTGGGCTGTCTTCAATGCTGACGCCACGGATGATTCTTGCGGTGTAACGAGGGCACAACTCTGGTGCGGTAATGGAAACACTAAAGTTGGCATTTACATCAGGGCCGCTGGTATCCGGCTGCGGGCTTGGTAGTGTCAGCGCTTGGTTATAAAGGACGGCAATTTCACGAGCTACGCCGATGTGTCCCAAACAGTCGGGTCGATTGCTTGTTACTTCTAGATCAATGGCAATGTCATTGCCTACAGGTTCCGAACCCTCGTGGTTAAGGCCGGACATAGCGAGCCGATTTTCCAGCTCTTCTCGATCCATATCGAGTGCAACGTATTGCTTAAGCCAATCCCAGGAAACGAGCATGATTGAGGATCACTTTGTAATAAAAGGCAATAAAAGTGTATTGAAAATAGAATTAGAATTGTGCGAGGAAGCGAACGTCATTTTTGTAAAATTCACGGATGTCGGTAACGCCGTGCCGCCGCATACAGAGGCGTTCGACCCCTAGGCCAAAGGCAAACCCAGTAACTTCTTCAGGGTCATAGCCAACGGCTTTGAGTACATTGGGGTCAACCATCCCTGCACCGCCAAACTCAACCCACTGACCATTCCAGTAATAATCAGCTTCAACACTAGGTTCAGTGAAAGGAAAAAAGGAAGGTCTAAAACGAATAGTAACATCATCGCCGAGGTAACTTGTCGCAAACAACCGCAGCACGCTTTTCAAATCTGCCAGCGAAACGTTGGTGTCAATCATCAAACCTTCGATTTGATGGAACATGGGATAATGTGTTGCATCCGCGGTATCTGGGCGATAGACGCGACCGAGTGAAATAATACGGATCGGTGGCGCCGTCTTTTCCATGACGCGAATTTGAACTGTGCTCGTCTGGCTACGCAGCAACAATCCGACAGGGTCTTTAGCGCCACTGCTGGCAGCCGCAGTGGCCAAATAAAAGTTCTCCAACGGATCTCGCGCGGGATGGTCGTCGGGGATATTTAGTGCGACAAAATTGTGCCAGTCATCTTCAATTTCGGGACCATCGACAATGGAGAATCCAAGGCGGCCCATAATTTCTTTTAATTCTTCGATGGTTTGCGTAATGGGATGGACATTGCCACAGCGAAATGTGGCGCCGGGCAACGATGCATCAAATTGGGCGTTCGCTACACTGTCGCTGTCTGTATTATTGCTGCGTTGTTGAGCTGCTTCAAAGGCTGCTTCGATACGACCCTTGGTAGCGTTAAATGCCTTGCCCGCCATAGGCTTATCTTCGCGTTCAATGGACCCCATTTGTTGTTGAATGGATTTGAGTCGGCCTTTTTTCGCACCTAGAAAGGTCACGCGAGCCGCTTCTAATGTTTCAGTGTCGGCAGCATCGCCAAAAGCGGATTCCGCTGCGGTGCCCAGTTCGTCGAGCTGATCAAGGAAATCTTGCAGTGCCATAATGGTTATTGTTGAGAGGGAACGTATTGATAAAGGTAAATGATATAAGAAAAGGAGAGAAAAGTCTTGCGACTTGCCTCTCCTGTTCGAGTGCGGTGCTTATTGTGCGAAATCTAGGTGCTATGCGGCAAGAGCAGCTTTGGCAAGGTCGACAACTGCTTCAAATGCTGCTGGGTCATGAATCGCCATTTCGCTAAGTGATTTACGATCTAATTCAATTTCAGCTTTATTCAAGCCGTTGATGAATTGACTGTAACGCAGGTCATGAGCGCGACAGGCGGCGTTGATACGAGTGATCCACAAGCGGCGGAAATCTCGGGATCGGACTTTACGGTCACGGAAGGAGTATGCACCGGAGCGGATGAGTGTTTCTTTTACAGTCCGAATCAGGTGGCTCCGACCCCCTGTATTCCCTTTGGCTCGTTTGAATAGACGTCTTTTGGCTTTGGTACGCGCGGCACCTTTACGAGTTCTCATTATCTAATTCCTTGCTTTCGCAGTGGGTTACGTCAGGCCTTTTCCATATAAAAAAAGTGTGTTCATGCACTTTAGGAAAACGTTCTACTGCCCACGCAACGGAGTAAGTTATTTTTGGTTGTCAAATTGTCTGGTTTGAATATCGATATCGATATTCGGGAAACACAAGCGTGTTTCTTGTCCCGCTGCGGTGAAGCTGCGGGTGTTGCGAAAATCAGTTGCTGTAGCCGTTGAGAGCACGAGCGATCTTCTTTTCGTCAACTTTGGCTTGAACCGTCGTTCCACGTAGATTACGTCTACGTTTTTTGGAAACGGCTCCAGCTAAGTGGCTTGTACCAGCACTACGGTGCTTCGCTTTGCCTTTAGCAGATAGTCGAAAACGCTTCTTGGTTCCCTTATGGGTTTTTTGTTTAGGCATTGTTTTTCTATCTAGTTACGGTTTACTTAAATAATCCAAGGGGGAAGCTAGCTATTGTAGACGCGTCCTAAAAATTCGAAAAGGGGTAAAACAACACAGAATAGCGATGTAAACATGGGAATTGTGTTTTGGTCGTCTATTACAATGCCCTATTTCCCATCTACGCCATTAGCAAGATCTTGTAACCCCTGATCTCGTATTTTGATTTGGTCTAGTGTGCCTTGCACGTTTTCTCTGATGTTGTTGATCGATGTCGCTGGGTCTACCGACGCAGCAGGTTCGGCTTCCGCTGCGGCGTTTGTTTCCACCGGTTGGGTATTACAGCCTGTGATCGAGATGATGGTCGTCAGCGTCGCGATTGCAATAAGCTTGTTTATAAGTGGTTTCATTATAAATACCTTCAAATGTATTGAGAAACATGGACGATGTTTTTGATGTTCAAGACGTTCAGACAGTAGTTTTTTGTGGTAGAGAGCAAAGCGACCTTACTCAAATTACTACCTACTACTATACTCCACCTGTCACGCTGAGCAACAACGCTTAAACGGTAAGTTCATTTTTTGTAGCGATGAACGCGTTTGTTCAACAAACATATTATAGAAGGCTTACGCCATGCTTACGGTATCCTTACCAGACGGTTCCACTCGAGAATATTCTGAATCAACCACCCCTGGCCAAATAGCCGCAGAAATTGGTCCTGGCCTAGCAAGAGCAGCCATGGCAGCTGCAGTCGACGATACGATTGTTGGCTTAGACTTTGTTATCGACGATGGTCAAAGTGTCGCACTACGAATTCTGACAAAAAAAGACCCAGCAGCACTGGGTGTTATGCGCCATTCGGCAGCACACATCATGGCTCGAGCCATTATGAAGTTGTTTCCCGGCGTGCAACTAGCGTTTGGCCCGACGATCGAGAATGGTTTTTATTATGATTTTGATCTTGAGCACGCGTTAAGCGAGGAAGACTTTGAAGCTATTGAAGCTGAGATGAAAACGATTATTAAGGCGGACGAGGTTTTTGAGCGGATCGAAACCACGCGTACCGCAGCACTGGAAATCGTGGGAGATCTCGCTCAAGAATACAAAGTCGAACACATAACCGAGGGTCTAGCGGACCATGACCAATTGTCGTTTTATCGGCAAGGTGAATTTATTGACCTTTGTCGCGGCCCGCACATCCCCTCCGCCGGTGCTGTGGGTGCATTCAAATTGTTAAGCGTAGCCGGCGCCTACTGGAAAGGCGACTCAAGCAACAAACAGCTGCAACGGGTATATGCGACGGCGTTTTTCAACAAAGAAGATCTAGCAGAACATTTGGTTCTTATCGAAGAGGCCAAACGCCGTGACCATCGCACATTGGGTAAACAACTCAATCTGTTTACGATCAGTCCCCTAGTTGGTCCTGGCTTGATTTTGTGGCAACCCAAAGGAGCGATTATTCGTAGTACTCTGGAAAACTTCATTCGCGACGAACTGCAGAACCGCGGGTACCAACCAGTGTATACACCGAACATTGGCAAAATAGATTTGTATGAGAAGTCGGGACATTATCCGTACTACAAAGACAGCATGTTCGCGCCAATGAAAATGGAAGATGGCAACGAGTACATACTCAAGCCAATGAATTGCCCGCATCACATTATGATTTATAAAGCCAACCCGCGTAGTTATCGCGAGTTACCTTTGCGGTTGGCGGAATTCGGAACGGTTTACCGAAATGAGCAGTCGGGTGAACTCAACGGGATGACGCGAGTTCGCGGCTTCACGCAGGACGACGCGCATATTTTCTGTACAGCCGATCAAGTTCCTGCGGAGTTCATGGGCTGTATAGAGATGACGCAGTATGTGCTTAAGAGTCTGGGACTGGATAACTATCGTGTTCGTTTAGGGCTTCGTGACCCACAAAGTGACAAATATGTTGGTTCATCTAAGTTGTGGGATCATGCTGAAAAGTCACTGATTGAAGTTTGCCAAACATTAGGAATCGAAGCTGAGTGTGAAGCAGGCGAAGCCGCCTTCTATGGCCCCAAAGCAGATTTTGTACTGACGGACTGCCTCGGACGCGAATGGCAACTTGGCACGGTTCAACTGGACTACAATTTACCAAGTGCAGAACGTTTTGCTTTGGAGTATGTTGGCACAGATAACTTGTCCCATATTCCAGTGATGATTCATCGCGCACCGCTGGGATCGATGGAACGGTTCATTGGCATGTTGATTGAGCATTATGCTGGCGCCTTCCCGCTATGGCTAGCACCAGAACAAGTACGCGTGTTGATTGTTAGTGAGAAATTTGAAGAGTACGGGCGACAGGTCGCACAGCAATTAAAAGCGGCTGGGTTACGCGTGGGCACGGATTATCGAGCAGAGAAGATTGGTGCAAAAATTCGAGATGCTCAGCTTGAATTAATCCCCTACATGCTCATTCTTGGTGGCCGTGAAATGGAATCGGGTCAAGTGGCTATTCGTGATCGTATTGATGGCGATTTGGGAGCGGTGCCGATTGCAGAGGCGATTGCCAAACTACAGACCGAGATCGATGATCGGGTTGTTCGCCAGTCGTTCAGCGGCAGTGCAGGATTTGTGGCCAAAGGGTCGCAAAATGAGTACTAATAGGGGGTAATCAACGTCCCAAATTAGTCCAAAAAACGTCAGTGAGAATCGATGTTTTTTGTTTTGCCGCTTCCCCATCTAAACAAGTTGTCTATAGAATAAAGTAATAGGTGGAATCGTTTGTTCCACTAAGCTGTTTCATGTTTCACAAAAAGGACACCCGTCATCGATCGCAACGCACCTCGTGTTAATGACTATATTCGTATTTCACCCATCCGCGTCATCGACCATGATGGGGAACAACTAGGAGTTATTGACACCGACCGAGCTAAAGAAATTGCCATTGAAGCTGGTCTAGATTTAGTCGAAGTCGCTCCGAATGAAGATCCACCGGTTTGTCGAATCATGGACTACGGTAAATATAAATACGAGAAGAAGAAAAAGGCGAACAAAAACACCGCGCATAGTTCGAAAACAAAAGAAGTACGCTTGCGACCCAAGACGGGAAGACATGACATTGACTTCAAAGTAAATCAAGCTAAGAAGTTTCTTGAGCACAAAGATAAAGTCCAAATCACCGTGCAGTTCCGCGGACGCGAGATGGCTCACATCGATGAAGGTCGCAAAGTTATGGACGATGTTGTCAAAGAGTTGGCCGAATACGGCAAAATCGAACAGCCGCCGGTACAACATGGGCGTCGTATGACTTGCATGATTGTGCCTAACAGATAGATTGACAAAGTTCTGTTTATCATCGGTGACGTGCTGATCAATCTAGTATTTTGTGAATAGCAGCGATTGTCTGGCTAGCCATGGTATTTGCGTCACGGCAGGCAGAAATGTTTTTCCGCCCCAAGCTGCCAACCTCTGCCAAGCTTGTTTGGTTTTTAAGTAGCTCATGTAACAATTGCGCTAACGCTGTTGTATTACCAGGCTCAAACAAGATGCCGCCTTCAAGGTCGGCCAACATTTCTGGGAAGGCACCATGTTCCGGCAAAACAACCGGCACACCCGCTGCCATCGCTTCGAGTGCAAATAGACCTTTGGGATCCTTATATACAGTCGGCACGCAAAGTAAATCAATGTTGTTAAGCAAGTGTTGTTTTTTTGTGTAATCCACCGTCCCTAAATCTTCGTAGTCGTTTCCTAATCCAGCGGCGTCCAACTTGGCGAGTTCGCCAGCAGCGTATTCTTGATTTGTTGTTCCGCGCCAACCGGCTAACAGCAATTGGATATCCTCGGTGTCTGGAAGCTGCTTTAACTCAATGAATGCATCGGTGAGAACATGTAATCCTTTTTCCTTTGACATCCTCGCCAAGTAACCAATGGTACGGGGATTGGATGTGCTGCGCGGTTGAGGGGCAGGTAATGCTTCGAAGTCTAGGCCCAACGGCACTACTTGTATTTTGGATTTGGGAATTTCCAACAAGTCACTCATCACATCTTGATAGAACTTGCTTTGTACAATGAACCCATCGGCTTCCTTGGCCAAGTTGCGCATCAGTTTCAGTGCTTGGCTTTTATAGGGCTCCAGCAAATCTTGTAAAAAGAGGTCGTCTCCTTGCAGTGTGACAATGACGGGTATGTCGTGCTGCCGGATCGATGTGATGCAGCCGCCAATTAAAAGGTTGCTCAGGATGACAACACTTGGCTTGATATCATTGACTAACCATTTTGTTAGCCGCTTTACTTCTTTACGTTGGTTGCCAGCTGTTCCCTTTAACATAGAAACCGTTAGCGCTCCAAGTGCTTGAGGGCTGATTTCAATCCCCCGAGCGGTGGCACGACGTATCAACCAGGGGGCGTCGAGTATGCGGTCTACAAACTTAGGAATGTGGCGGAAGAGAGGTATTTTTTGTTGTAGAAAA
The DNA here is from genome assembly GCA_012965455.1 of Planctomycetaceae bacterium. Classification (GTDB taxonomy): domain Bacteria; phylum Planctomycetota; class Planctomycetia; order Pirellulales; family Pirellulaceae; genus UBA721. The sequence goes on from DTSG01000122.1 coordinate 8,977, forward strand.
ACGTTGATGCCACCGAAAAATACTTGGTCAATGCTGACGTCTTCCTCATCAGTTCGGATTGGCGTATACGTTGGCACCAAGAGTGTCTCTACTCCGGCGGCGTTCAAAGCACGCGCTAAGGTGTTATCGTGCAAGCAACTGCCACAATACATGTTGGCAGCGCCACTTGTAAGGTAGACAATTCGATCGAGGTTGTTGTGTTCTGCTGACGTCATCGGAAGTAATTCTTGCTGGGATATTCAACTATCGTTGGTGGTGGTGTCGGGTCTGCTCCATTTTGGCAATAGATAGCTGACAGTCATACCGACGGCTAAGTTGGCTGACAAAGCAAATGGACCAATCCACTGAAACGAAACGGGGTCGGTGCAATACTCAAACGGAATGCCGGTTGAGTCATCGATGCTCTGTGCGATGACACCGCCAATCGCAGTTGGATCAAAGCCATGGTTTAGATAGAGCCAGTAACAGATCTGTCCACTAAAGGCGGTGAGGATTGCTGTTAAGGTACCGGCAATCGTACCTGCCCAAACCCCCGCGGGGTGTACGCGTTTGGCGAAGATGGCATAAAAGAACAATCCAAAAATGGGCGTGGTTAATAAGTTGACGGATTTTTGAGTGACGGCGATTATATTTCCCTCGATATATTCCGTGAGTCCGCTACCAAGAACGACCACAACCCCAACACCAATTGCGATCAAACGAGCGATTTTTAGGTGGTGTTTGTCGCTCAACTTGTTTTTCCGCAGCCGCTCGACAAAATCGGACATAACCACGGCCGTAATCGAGTTTACACCGGAGTCGAGACTCGACATGGCCGCCGCAAACATTGCAGCGATCACCAAGCCTGTTAGTCCGATTGGAATTTCTTGAGATATGAAACGCGGGAACCATTGATCGGAACCGATTAAATCACGTCTAGTTTGTTTTAATTTTGCAGCATCCCATTGCAGCTCGCTTTGGATTTCAGCGTCATTAGGAAATCGTTTATTGGCGATCTGGAAACTAGTATTCAAATCGGAATACATGTTGATGTTGGCTGTTTGCTGCGCTGGCAACGCGGCCTTTTCCTTTTGATAGTGCGCCATCAAGGCGATGCCTACTAAACACAGAGTGCCAGCCACGATGATTGAGAGACCCAATTGATAAAGCAGAGCTTTACGGGCTGTTGTTGCATCCTTGGTTGCCATAAACCGCTGTACTGAAGTTTGATCGCTACAGAGTGTGGCAACATACCAAACTAGGGTTGTGATCAGGGATCCGACCCACGAGACACGCGTCGAAAGTCCTTCGGGTAAGACTGGTTGGGGTTTCCAATCACTTGGCCATTGAGTTGGTATCCATGAAAACCCTCCGAAGTTGATGGTTACGACAGCCAACACAGTTATGGCTCCACCGTACAGCAGTAAAGTTTGCATGAGATCGGTGATGACGACAGCTTGTAGTCCACCCATCGACGTATAAATAATGGCGACTAGTCCAATGATGGCGACAACCAGTGTGATCCATTTGTGATCGACATCTAGCATCGTGACCATCGCTTCGCCAGCGAAGTGCAACAGTACGGCCATCCAGATTAGTCGTAGTGTTAGGAAGAGGCAGGCACCAAGTACACGAAAAGAATATCCGAGTCGCATTTCAAGCAGTTCATAGGCACTCGTTACCTTGTGCTTCATGTAGTAAGGAAGCATTAAAAAGCCAACTAACAAGAATATTAGTGGATGGGCTAAATAGCCAATGAATGTAACAGGCCCCTTACCAGCGGCCTCACCCGGTAACCCTAAGTAGGAAATCGTGCTGAGCAAGGTTGCAAACAACGAAACACCAATCAACAGCGGGCTCATGTTGCCACCGCCGGTAAAATAGTCATCACGGTTTTTTTGCCGCTTAGAAATATAGTAACCCAGATAGATGGTACCGATTACATATAAGCCCAACACGACAAAGTCTAACGAGTGGACTCCCTTGGCTGTCGCAGCTTCGGCTGTATCTGCCGCAGCCAGCAAACCGACCATTGGAGAAAAAAGCAAGAGCGTTAACACGGCGAGCAATAGACTGAGAATTTTCAAAATCAAGGATTCCAGTTGGATGACGAAATGTATTTGATTGGAAGTTGGGAACCGGACAAAGATTGGTTGAATTGCTCACAAACCAACTGGTAACCAATAGTACCTTATGCCAGACAATTATTATATATTACGATAGTTCGCTAATTGATGCACGCCTTGAGTTTCTTAGGCACGGGCGTAGTCGTTGACGTTCTTTGAATATCAAAACGAAACTAAACACTATGAAATAAGGACTCTCAACGGTGCGGAAAAGTAAAACTCTGGAAAAGATCCGAAATAACGAAGTGGTAAAAATTTGTGCATTAGGGCATTTCATCCCGTCCTATGTAAGGCATGCCGCAGCTGCTGGATTCGATTGTATCTGGTTGGATTGTGAGCATCGAACTTGGGAGAACCGAGAGATTCAAGCGTTGCTCGCTTTTTTCCATTTAGCGGATATTGATTGCATGTTGCGGTCGCCAACGACGGACAAAACGCAACTATATAGGTATCTGGAAGATGGTGCCTCTGGTTTGATGTGCCCACATGTCAATGACGGCGAACGAGCCCGGTATTTGCGAGATTGCACTAAGTTTCCGCCAATCGGTGATCGCGGTATTGATTCGGCTGGTTTAGATAGCGACTTTTATCTTTCAGGTGGGTTGGAATACACCCATGCGGCCAATGATGAGACGTTCTTGATTCTGCAGATTGAAACATTGGACGCGGTGAAAAATGCAGAAGATATTATTTCGACCGCAGGTGTGGATGGTATTTTTGTTGGGCCAGGAGATTTAGGTTTACGGATTGAACGGTGTGGAGCAGATTTTGATCTCGAGCAAGCTATCGAAAAAGTTGCGGCATTGTGCCAGCAATACAACAAACCTTGGGGGCTGCCGATCGCGAATATCGAAGTTGGGCAAAAACGGTATGACCAAGGCGCTCGCTTGCTCGCCTATGGCGGTGAATTCATGGTGCTCAAAGAAATGCTAGAAAATAATGCTGCTGAACTGGCAACATTGGAAGAGTAAACCATGGTGCCGAAAGTACTTATCGTTGGTGTTGGTTCTATTGGCGAACGCCATCTGCGTTGTTTTCAAAACACAGGTCGCTGTGATATTACGTTTTGTGAAGTCAACGATGAGTTGCGAGAGTCGCTTGCCGAGCGGTATCAGATTGAACATTGTTTTGCCGATCTCGCAGCAGCTGTTGCTGATGGCCCCGCTGCAGCGGTAATTTGCACACCGGCGGATCTGCATATTCCGCTGGCGCGCGAGTTGGCCACCGCCGGTATTCACTTGCTGATCGAAAAACCATTGAGTACCAATACTGAGGGCATTGATGCGTTGTGTGCGTTGGTGGAGTTGAATTCACTGACGGCCGGCGTTGCTTTTGTGACTCGATGTCATCCATTGGTACAGCGGTTGCGAGCGGAGATTGGCGGATTAGCGGATACAGACCCAGTCGTGCAAGCCACATTTGTTGGCGGTCAGGACTTTCCATTTTTTAGGCCTGCGTACCGGGATATATATTACGCTCGGCATGATTCCGGTGGTGGCGCTATTCAAGATGCGATGACGCATAGCGTAAATACAATGCAATGGTTGATTGGGCCGATGACTTCGTTGGTCACAGATGCCAATCATTTGGTGTTGCCGGGCGTTACGGTCGAAGATACGGTGCATGTGCTGGCGCGGCACGGCGAGATTATGTCGAGTTGGTCGTTGAATCAACATCAGCGAGCTAATGAAACAACGATTCAAATAATCTGCCAGCAGACGATTTTGAAGCTGGAATATCATACGCAACGGTTATTGAAAATGACGGAAACCGGCAAGCCTTGGGAAGTGTTATTAGAATGCCAGTTGGAGCGGGACGATAACTTCGTTGCTCAAGCTGAAATGTTCCTAGATGCCGTGGCGGGACAAGGTCAAGTAACGTGCACGATCGCTGAGGCAAAGGATACGCTCCAGGCGAGTTTAGCGATGCTGCAGTCGAACAAACAACGGGCGTGGGTTGATATTGATGTGACTTCAACAGGGGTACCAAAATGACGTTAGAACCGACAGTTGATTCATTGTTTGATTTGCGTGGTAGAGTAGCTTTGATTACCGGCGGTACGGGTTATCTGGGCTCAGCCATGGCGCGTGCTCTGGCTGAGATGGGTGCGCAGGTTGTCATCACAAGCCGAGAACTTGCGAGAGCGGAAAAGGCTGCCGCTGAGCTGCCGGGGGAGCAAACGCATTTTGCAGTGGAGTTGGATCATAAGAGTGAAGAGTCGCTTACGACTGGGTTTGCGAAAGCTGTGGAGTTAGCGGGTCAAGTTGATATCTTGGTGAACAATGGGCAGGGTGGAAATGCCAAAGATTTGACCACAACGGACCAGCAACATTTTGATGAGCATTTAGCGAACGCGACGGGTTACTTTTTGTTAGCGCGGGAATGTCGCGATCATGTGGTTGCCCGCGGGGCGGAGGGCAGTATCGTAAATATCGGCTCCATGTACGGCGTGGTTGGTTCTTACCCAGAAACCTATCAGGACGTTAGTGGTGCGAGCCCCGTGGCCTATCATGCGCTCAAAGGTGGAGTGGTTCATATGACGCGGCATTTAGCGGTGTATTGGGCAGCGGATAATGTGCGGGTCAATTGTTTGAGCCCTGGACCCTTTCCGAGTGACAAGGCGCCGGCTGCTTTGGTTGACCGGTTGATTGAAAAGAGTCCCATGAAACGCATGGGTATCCCGTCGGAATTGAAAGGCGCGATTGTTTTTCTATGCAGTGATGCGAGCAGTTACGTCACGGGCCAAAATCTATTGGTGGACGGCGGCTGGACCGCTTGGTAAATGCTTGCCCTGCAAGCACGGTAGCCTTGTGCCTACCCTTAGTGCCGATTTATGATGGAAGAGACGTTATTAATGACACAATATTTTTCCGATACCAACTGTTATGACTATGAAACGAACCCTGGCAGCCTTATTTGCGATATTTGTCTTTGCGGATATTCTAGCGGCTCAAAAATCTCCGACGGTTATTGAAATCCCAGCTGCAGTTGCTGAGACAGAAGCTGAAATGAAGCCGTATGGCGAAATCATCGAACATACGCGAGTGAAAATTGAAATGCTGCCTATTTCAAGTGGCAAATACTTACTGGGTAGCCCTGCCACTGAAAAACAACGCCGTGCTGATGAAGGACCGCAGCGAGAAGTAACGTTAGAACCGTTTTGGATGGGCAAGACGGAAATCACGTGGAATGCCTATGACGTGTGGATGTCGGATATCGATATTCAAATTCGTAAAGTCTACGGCAAAAAAGCGAATGAACGTGACCTACTTGCGGATCCGCTAACGATTTCCAAACCAACCGCGCCGTACACAGATATGTCGTTTGGCATGGGGACACGCAGTTACCCCGCAATCTGCATGACTCAACATGCCGCGAGAACGTTTTGTCAGTGGCTTAGCGCAAAAACTGGGCGATACTATCGATTGCCTACTGAAGCGGAATGGGAATACGCCTGTCGCGCGGGAACAACCACTGCCTATTCGTTTGGTGACGATGCAAAAAAACTAGGTGAATACGCTTGGTTCTATGATAACGCCGGCGAACAATATCAAAAAGTTGGGCGGAAACTCCCCAACCCCTGGGGCCTACACGACATGCACGGCAATGTTTCCGAATGGGTATTGGATCAATATGACGAAGCGGGTTATGCCAAGCTCGGAAAACAACTCAACAACCCGTTAAGCGTTCCCACCATTTTGTTTCCTCGGACAGTACGAGGTGGCAGTTGGCGAGACGAAGCGACACAGTTACGTAGCGCTGTGCGAGTGGCCTCGACAGAAGACTGGAAAGAACAAGATCCACAGATACCCCAAAGCATTTGGTATCATACAGATGCACTGCATGTTGGGTTTCGCATAGTTAGGCCATTGATAACGCCGTCTGCTGCAGAACTCAAAAACAAGTGGAATAAATCTGAACCAGCACAGTATGACAAAGACAACCCCAAAGAATTCAAAGAGTAGCCGCTAACGGAAAAGGGAAAAATATGAGCGAACCAATACCATCACGACGTCAATTTTTG
>DTSG01000123.1 GCA_012965455.1 Planctomycetaceae bacterium
CGTCACGACTGCGCAAGTCTATTTCTGTCGGCTCGCTGCTAATCTGCAACGTCTTGTTTGCGCGATAGAATGCAGTAAGTTCGGCCAACTTTTCTGGCGCTATTTGCTCCTCAACAGTTTCCTGCCCCGGTTCACTACCCCACAATACGCGAATTCCAGGATGTTCTTTCATAACGATATAGTAAACGGCCGTTGAATCACGAGGGTTCATGGTTACCTCGATTCGGTATAGCCCCATTTCTTTCCAAGCGATGCTGTCAAATAAACCGGCTAGCTTGGCCGCACCCGCCACTTTCGCATCCCCCCAAGGATCGCCCACATTACCGCTTGGGCGTAAATGATCGGCAGCAATCCGTAGGTAATTTGATATGTCATCCCCGTTGAAATCACCAGGAGGCAAAACCGTACCGCCGGCATCAATTGGCAGCACGTGTGGACGATCGTTAAATTTCACCTCGACCATCGCGACAGGCTTTCGATAATTAACCCGCACCTGAACACCAGTGGGGCTCTTTTCGACTGATTCCACGCACAAGATCCATGAATGCAGCGTGAAGGCATCCGCCAACTGTTTGGTCAAATTGCTATCGTCTAGAAACAGCTCTTCTAAATTATGCTGTTTGACGACGCTCTGCAGTACATTTTCCCGGATCCAACTCGGCTGCTCAGGTAACAATTGCATGTTTTCGGCCCGCAGCACGAATTGAGCATCATGTCGCAGGCGGGACTGACCAATACCCCATAGTCCCACCAATACGACCACAATAACAACGGCAATGAGGACAACGGAAATTGACCGTCCCGGATGATACCCTCTGAATCCCATTAGATATTGCGTTCCCCTCCGCTGAGCCTATCTGTACCGTCTTGGCAAAAGTTAGTCGCTCAACATATTTACCAGACTTCAATTTGTTTTTGAATGGACACGCCCAACAGCGAATCCACTTCTGCTTGGACGTGCGTCAGTATTGCCATCGCATCAGCACAAGTTGCGCCTTCGTCGACAATCATATAATTTGCGTGCGAATCGCTGATTGTGACACCGCCCTGTTTGAAACCCTTTAGACCAGCTTGCTCAATCAAACTTGACGCCTTAATACCACCGTGGTCTTGAAACATACACAAACTACGTTCCCGTCCTTGAGGTTGTTGGCCTTTATTAACAATCCACAACGTCTGCATTTTTCTCGTAATTTCGTCGGCATCGGCTTGCTCCAGTACAAACTCCGCCTCCAGCACAACCAAGTCATTGAGCGATGACTTTCTATATGAGAACCGCAATTCATCTCTGCCGCGAATTTCCAAATCACCTCCGCGGGTCAAAACCGTAACACCCGTTGTTCGCTGGCCGATATCACCACTATTGGTACCTGCATTAGTGCGAACCGCTCCGCCAACAGTACCAGGAATTCCCGCCAGCTGCTCCAAGCCCTCCAGTCCCTCACGCGCAGCGGTCGATACCAATTGCACCAAAGCAGCGCCGCCGCCGGCTTTTAACTTATTCCCATCAACTTCGATGCTACAAAATGCTGCAGCCGACAAGTGGATAACCATGCCAGGTACAACATCGGAACAAACGATCAAATTCGAACCACCACCAAGGACGCGAATAGGAACTTCCTGTGCGCTGCAAGTTTTGACCAGGTCCGTCAACTCGGCCTGAGAAGTCGGTTCCGCAAAATATTCACAAATACCGCCGAATCGCAGGCCTGTAAAGGCGTTCAGCGATTCCTCCGATCTGACGATATGCTCAAATCCACTAAAATCTACCATGCTAATACAATCAATCCTAAAACAATTGGTCGTTCACTTGACAAACACAAATACACTTTTAACTACACATTAGCCAAATAATAGAACACGCGGTCGTATTCTGTCAACTTAAACTAGAACATTACATTCCGCTACACAACATGACCGTTTCAACCCACTCTCGCCAGCGAAACAGATCGACATTTTCCAAATCCCCGGTCCTCACGATTGGCACAGGAATCCGCTTCTTCGAGTCATCAATTTCTGCTTCGACGGTCAACCGACCGTTGACATCATAATGAAAAATAAGGCCGATAGGTGTTTTCGCCGGCAAGTTAGGCGGCAAGTTGTCGACGACACATTTACCTAAGTCGATACACTCATCTGGATTGGCACTCTCACCCTCGATCAACTGGACCAGCAAGTTTTGCTGATTGTCTTGGTGCGTTTTTAAAACCCTTCTAATCTTGACCGGTCGTCTCGTATCTTTGGGTAGCACAACCGCGTTGACTTGTTCCCCAGTATTAACGTTAGTTCCAAGCATCCCTAATGCTCGAGCGGTCACTGCCTCTATTTTCACGTTCGGCGTATCACCGGCGGCCATCGATTGCCGTAAATCCGCATAAAGTGCTGCGCCCTTAGCGACAGCATCGTCGGGCAAGAACACAACTTCAACTCCCGGAAAGCAACTCCCCACGATCCGTTTTATCATCGGCATCGCGCTGGCTCCCCCCGCCAGCAGTACCTTATGAACATCAGACGCTTGTAATTTAGCAGTCTCAACAACTCCTTCTATAAGGATCCGTATCCGCTCGAGCAGCTCAACCGACAACTCCTCGAGTTTTTCACGCACCAGGGTGACCGTCGTCGTCTTACCCGGAATCTGCACCTGAATCTTAATTGTCTCAACCTCACTCAACCGTTCGCGTGCCCCTTTACAACCACGCAACAATTGCCGCGCGTGCAACTCCTTGCCCCGCGGGTCATATCCATAGGCTGCGACGAGACCTTCGCCTATCAAATCGACTAAAACTTCATCAAAATCGACGCCGCCCAAATGCGGATCGCCATCGCTCGACAATACCGTTAACGCCCCAGCGCCACACTGCAGCGCAGCGACATCAAGCTTTCCAGCGCCGATATCCACAACAACTACATTTTCGACCTCCGCGGGCACAGCACCGTCGTAAAAAGCTACAGCATTTGCCACCGATTCATCCACTAGCCCCACGAGGTCTAATCCTGCGATTTCAACAGCGTGTTGCATCGCCTCTCGTGGCACGGCGCCAAAATATGTTGGCACAGCCAATACGACCTGTTTACACTGACCTACCACTCGCTGAGCGTCACTGGCCATTTTCGCAATCAATAAGCCAGCCAAAACAGGTGGGGGGTAGTTCTGTCCTCCTATGGACATCGGATACTTCGCACGCCCAACGTATCGCTTAATCTCCTCGCCTATACAAGCTAGATTTTCACCACTTCGTTCCACCGCTCTTTTACCAATGGCTGTATCCATCGCATCCACAACTAACACTGTGCTCGGTGTACGCGCGTCGCCATCACCATCAAGTATCGGTTGACAGCTACCGTTGGTATTAACCCACGATATTCGACAATTTGCAGTTCCGAAATCGACGCCGACCGGGTATGACTGAGTCAAATTTGCGCGATACAACTCTTCGCTAAAACTAGAGGTTTGACCGTCATCGTTAGTTGCTAGTTCCTGCAATTCGTTGCGAAACTCCAACAGCGATGAATAACGTTGCGCGGGATTTTTCGCGAGCATGTTTGACAATACCGTATCAACCCATGTGGGAATCTGTGGATTCGCCGCAGCTACTGACGGGATAGGCTTATTCGCATGTGCCATCAGCGTCTGAATCATATCACCTTCATACAAGGGTTTACCGGTCAACAAATAATAGAACGTACAGCCTAGGCTATAGATATCGCACCGGTGATCTACTGCATGGGGGTCCTTTGCTTGCTCCGGCGACATGTAGTTGACCGTCCCCATAATCACGCCGCTTTTTGTCAAATCTTCCTCGGGTTGGTCGCCGATGCGAGCCGTTCCCATGTCGAGTAGTTTAACTTCCCCGTCAACGTCAAGCATCAAATTACTCGGTTTGATATCGCGGTGCACCATCCCGCGGTCGTGAGCATACTGCAATCCAACGGAGGCTTGCTGGATATATTCAATTGCCTTATCAAGGTTGAACGGCCCATGTTCCTTGACTATCGCGGAAAGAGCTTGCCCATCGACAAATTCCATTACTAGGAAATGCACTCCAGATTGTTCGCCCGCATCAAATGCTGTAACGATGTTTGGATGAAATAGCTGCGCCGCTGCCTTAACTTCTTGTCGAAACCGTTGGACCGCTTCCGGGTGTTTCATCATATTTGGCGGCAAAACCTTGAGCGCCACAATACGATCCATCCGGCGATGCCGAGCTTTAAACACCTTCCCCATACCGCCGGCGCCGATTTTTCCGAGAAGCACATAATCGCCCAACACAGGTAGCTTGGGCGACGCCTGTTCGTCCGTGTCCACAGAGGTGCCCACTGACGTTTCATCATCGTCAGTACTCACACTCGACATTTCTGTTGCAGGCGTGTGAAACCGCGTCTGGTCTGGGTCACTTAAGACCTCATCTTCAATTGGCTCGTCGGTCACTAGTTGCTAT
>DTSG01000124.1 GCA_012965455.1 Planctomycetaceae bacterium
GCCAATTATTGGGGGCGAGCAATGCACGTGATTCGTTAGAAAGTCCGGCTACCTGATCGGTGGCTTGAATTACCATTGTTAGCGGTCCGGGCCAGCAGCGGCGAGCGAGTCGGTGCATTATCGCCGTTGGGTTTTGTGCATAGTTGTCGAGTGAATCATCGTAGCCGATCGCCAGGCTCATCGGTTTTCCAGTTGATCGTGCCTTTACCTCGAACAGCTTGGCAACTGCGTCAGCATCAGACGACTTTGCTGCGATACCGTAAACGGTTTCGGTCGGAAATGCAACAATTTCCCCCGCATTCAATCGGTCAACCGCCTCGCCGATGATAGCTTGTGGATCATCGGAATCGTAGACGTCTAGTACAGTTGCAGTCATGGCAAGTCTAGTGGGTGAAAAGGAGCAAAGTCAATTTGCGAGACTGGATTAGTTGTATGGGATTTGCACCGCTGAATCTTGATCGAAAAAATCGTTGTGCAATACTTCAGTTTATGCGGTGCAATTGTGTACGGTCAAGTAAGCTAAGGGGCAGATGATTGTCTAGATGTAGTACATATCCGCATTCTTGCCACCAGTTTGCTCGAGCAGGTCTTCAAAGGTAACGGCACAGAGGTTTTTTTGTTCTATTTGAGAGATGCTCTCCCACGTCTGAAATAGCGCTTCTGACATTGGCGTGACGTTGTTTGAATTTTGTACGAAGTTTGATCGGTCGCCAGTAATCACTGTCATGACTTCGCCTAGGCTAATAGTGTCCGCCGGTTTGGCTAGTCGGTACCCGCCTGCTGCCCCACGGATACTTAACACGATACCGGCGGCTTTGAGTTGCAATAGTATTTGCACTAAGAACCTACTGGGAATACCGTGCCGTGACGCGATGTCGTCAATACGCAAGGGTCGAATGTCGTTTTGGTGTAACGACAATTCGAGGATGGCTAAACAAGCGTATTCAGTTTTAGCTGAAAATTGCATGGGGTTAGCTTTCGTTTTCGTCCATGGAATGTAATCCACATTCGGTTTTTGTTGTGCCGCTCCATCGACCCGCTCGGTCATCTTCACCGAGCGAGATTTTTCGAGTGCAAGGCCAGCATCCAATACTTGGGTAGCCTTGGTCGTGTAATGGGTTATACGGGATATCGTTGTCGGTAATCATTTTCCAAATATCGGCTTTGGTTGAATTGGCTAAGGGGCTGACTTTGATCAAACCGAATTTGTTGTCCCAGCCGACGATCGGCGCTGTGGCTCGATCGGGACTCTGATCGCGCCGAATCGCACTCGACCAACACTGTAGCTCGCTAGCGATTTTCTCCAACAGCGATAGTTTGCGGTCATAACAGCACTTGCTGGGATTACTTTTGTAGACGGGACCACCGTTCAATTCTTCGTACTGAGCGACGTTCAATTCAGGTTTTGCCAAGCGAACATCCATGCCATAGCGTGATTTAACTTTGTCACGTAGATCGAGTGTTTCTTGGAACTGATACCCAGTGTCGAGATTGAAAATAGGTGTTTCTGGGGAAAACTGAGATAACATGTAAATCATTGTCATTCCCTCAGGGCCAAAGGCTGTCGCCATCGCAAAGTTCGGTGCGTATTGCTCGACTGCCCATCTTAGGATTTCTAACGGTGCAGCGCCTTCTAATGTAGTACTGGCTCGCTGAAGTTCAGCCAGAAGTGTGTCTGTTGGAGCGGGGGTGTTCAAAATTTCATCCATCGTTCACAGGGTTCAGCGATAATTGGCTGGGGCTAAATAATAATCATAAACATTATCAAGTAACTAAACAATGGGTAATTTTTAATTTATAGAATAGGATAATTGTATTGGATTTGATTTTTGATGTTGCGCTGCTAACGACTGTTTGTGGATGGTGTATGATGGCGTTGGTTGAGAGATTTAAGTTCAGAATATATAGAAAGTGGAAAAGACATGGCGGGGCAGGTCTATCTGGCTGTTGATATTGGAGCATCTAGCGGGCGATTAGTAGCTGGTGAATTTGATGGTACTCGCATATCACTTGAGGAAGTCTACCGCTTTAACAATGGTGGAGTATCCGCTGGGCGTTACATTCATTGGGACGTTTTAGAGCAATGGTCGCATATTAAGCGGGCATTACAACAAGCCGTTGATCGTTATGGGAACACCATTACGAGTGTCGGTGTTGATACATGGGGAGTGGATTTTGGTCTGCTAGGTCCCAACGATGAGTTGTTGGCAAACCCGATCCATTATCGAGACAGTCATACCGAAGGGATGATGGAGCGTGCATTTGAGCAAGTTTCGCGGGCGGAGATATTCAACCAGAGCGGCTTGCAGTTCATGCGTTTCAACACGCTTTATCAATTGTTAGCATTGCAGAATGTCAAGTCACCACTGCTTGATGCTGCCGAATCAATGCTGCTGATGCCCGATCTTTTTCACTGGTTGCTCACCGGTGAAAAAGCGAACGAATACACAAACGCAACAACCACTCAATTCTATAATCCCCAAAAAAAACGCTGGGCTACGGAATTGTTTGATTCGTTTTCCTTGCCACAAAAACTGCTTGGGCAAGTTGTTCCTCCCGGCACGGAACTTGGTCCGCTCCACGGTGATATCAGTCGTGAACTGGGTGGAGCAAAATTCAAAGTTGTATTACCAGGGACTCATGACACAGCGAGTGCTGTGATGGCAGTGCCAGCTGTTGGTGAGTTGTCTGATCAACCCGATTGGTGTTACATCAGTAGTGGTACTTGGTCTTTAATGGGTGTGGAAATTGCAAACCCAATTATTTCGGCAGAATGTCAAGAGCTAAATTTCACCAACGAAGGCGGTATTGGAGATAGCATCCGGTTGCTGAAGAACATTGCGGGGTTATGGCTGGTACAAGAATGCCGACGAATTTTCAATGCTGGGGGCCAGTCATATGATTGGGATGAGCTGGTGGAAATTGCAGCCGCAGCCGCTCCTTTAGTCTCGCTTGTCGATCCCGACGACGAATGTTTCCTGGCTCCAGAATCAATGCCAGATGCGATTAGGGACTACTGTCGAAAAACTGGTCAAGCAGTTCCGGATACCGATGGAGCGGTAATTCGATGTGCTCTAGAGAGTCTTGCACTACGGTACCAAATGGTGCTACAGATGTTAGAACGATTGACTGGCGGAGCCATCAAGACGGTGCACATTGTTGGCGGTGGGATTCAGAACCGCTTATTGTGCCAACTTACGGCAAACGCCTGCGGTCGATCGGTGGTTACTGGTCCAATCGAGGCTACTGCCATTGGCAACTTGATGGTTCAATTGATAAGCAGCGGCGCGGTTAGTTCCATTGCGGAAGCGCGGAAAATCATCAGTCACAGTTTTGGTCAAGAGACATATGTGCCTGACGCTGCGGCTGATTGGGTAACCGCAAGTGAACGCTTTGCGAATCTGGTAAACGCTTAAAAATTTAACTAGGTTTAGGTTAAAACAAGTAGAACAACACGAGGGAAAACTCAGATGATTAAAGTTGGAATTACGGGCATTGGGTTTATGGGCTGGATTCATTATTTAGCCTATCAAAAAACAGCGGGAATCGAGATTTCCGCGATTTGTGCTCGCAATCAAGACAAGCTCGCCGGCGACTGGACATCGATTCAAGGCAACTTTGGCCCACCTGGGGAACAGGTGGATGTCAGTTCATGGAACTGCCACAGCGACTTGGATTCGCTGCTTGCCGACGACAGCGTTGATTTGGTTGATATTTGTCTGCCGCCAGATTTGCACACGGACGCAGCGATTGCGGTGTTGCAGGCGGGCAAACACGTCTTGATTGAAAAACCAATGGCGTTAACCGTAGACCAATGTGATGAAATAGTGACAGCAGCGGAGGCTGCCGATCGTCAAGTGTTTGTGGCCCATGTGCTACCATTCTTTCCGGAGTACGCATTCTTGCGGGAAGCGGCTAGCAGCGGAAAATACGGCAAGCTGCTCGGTGGTCATTTCAACCGAGTGATCTCGGATCCGACTTGGTTAGCTGATTTTTGGGATGCGGAAAAAATGGGCGGACCGCTCGTCGACTTGCATGTTCATGACGCACACCTAATTCGAGTGCTGTTTGGAATGCCTCAGCGGCTGGAGTGTCGCGCTCGTATGCGTGGCGACGTCGTTGAATATGGCGTGACTAACTTTGAGTTCGCCGATCGAGATTTAGTGGTCACGGCAACCAGTGGTGTTATTGGCCAACAGGGTCGGCCGTTCATGCATAGCTATGAGGCTCATTTCGAACAAGCTACTTTGCAGTTTGGATTTTCGGCATTGGCGGATGAACCGGAAGTTAGTCCTTTGAAAGTGTTCGACAATGAAGGCAACGTGCAGCGTCCAGATGTCGGTGATGGCGACCCAGTGTTGTCGTTTGAACAAGAGATGGCCGAAGTGGTGCGCTCGCTAGAAACCGGTACGTCGTCGA
>DTSG01000125.1 GCA_012965455.1 Planctomycetaceae bacterium
GTTTGCTTTGTTTTTCCTCTTTGGTTGCTCAGGACAAAACTGGTCAGAACAAAGCAACCCCGGTCAGTCACATCAAAGTAGCGCCTGGTTTCAAAGTCGAGCTATTGTATTCAGTTCCCGCCAAGGATCAGGGCTCGTGGGTGAACCTTTGTGTTGACAATAGGGGCCGAATAATTGTCAGCGATCAATTTGGTGGTTTATACCGAATGCAACCACCGGCGTCCGGAACGCCGTTGGACCCGACAACGATCGAGAATGTGCCAGCACCGATCCGAGCCGTCAATGGAATGGTCTGGGCATTCGATGCACTCTATGTCGGCGTAAATGACTACGAACAGAAAATCTCGAGTGGGCTTTATCGGCTCACGGACAGCACCGGAGATGACCAACTCGACAAGGTTGAACTCTTGCGGGAAGTTAAATCCCGCGGCGACCATGGTGTACATGCCGTCGTGCCTACGCCGGATGGAAAATCGCTTTTTCTGATTACAGGAAATAATTCCCAACCGCCGCGCATTGAGTCCACGTCACCCGTCACTCAGGTTTGGGGCGAAGATCACTTACTTCCCAGCATGCCCGACGGTCGTGGGCATAATCGAGGCCGTCTGGCTCCGGGAGGGATCATCTATAAGGTATCTCCTGATGGCAAACAATTTGAGGCCTATGCGTCGGGGTTTCGCAATATCTTCGGTGCCGCGGTTAATCGTGACGGCGAACTCTTTACGTACGATGCGGATATGGAGTACGACTTCAATACACCCTGGTATCGACCAACACGAATCTGTCTGGTTACCAGTGGCGCAGAATTCGGCTGGCGAAACGGTGCGGGAAAACGACCAGTATTCTATCCCGATAACCTGCCTGGCGTTTTGGATATCGGTCCCGGATCACCGACCGGAATGACCTTCGGCTACCGTGCTAAGTTTCCCGCTAAGTATCAAAATGCGCTGTACGCATTGGATTGGAGCTGGGGTAAACTCTATGCGGTTCACCTAAAATCCGATGGGTCGGGTTACACCGCCACAAAAGAAGAATTCGTCACCGGAGCGCCGCTGCCAATCACCGATGCCATGATTCACCCTGGCGATGGTGCAATGTACTTTACCATTGGGGGACGGCGTGTGCAGTCCGGCCTCTACCGAGTCACCTATGTGGGGGACGAGTCCACGATCCCCGTATCTGCCAAACCAACAGTCACTTCCGACCGCGAAACCAGGCATATGCTTGAGGCTTTTCATGGCGAACCAAACGCTCGCGCTCTAAACGCAGCGTGGCCCCTGCTGGATCACCAGGATCGCTTAATTCGCTGGGCCGCCCGCATGGCTGTTGAACACCAACCCACGGAACAGTGGGCGGAACGAGCGTTGCTAGACGACAATCCAAACACCCAAGTTGAGGCCTTGCTTGCATTATGTCGCATGACGGGAATTTGTCCCCAACATCGAACGGATCAATCACCTGCCGTCGACGAATCCATGGGACGGAAATTGATCCAGGCACTGCTGGCCGTAAATACTGAAAAGTTGAAACCCGCCCAGCAATTGACTCTTATACGTACCTTGCAGATTACGCTCGTTCGTTTTGGTCGCCCCGACCCAGCAATTGTTGCCGAGCTGAACCAGAAATTGGATCCGCTGTTTCCCGCAGATACGTTCGAAGAAAACTGGCTGCTGTGCGAAACCCTGGCCTGGCTAGAATCTGCGACCGTTGCCGCCAAAACTCTAACGCTCATGGAAAACGCTGCGACACAAGAAGAACAACTTCAATATGCCCGTTGCCTGCGTTATCTACGAGCAGGGTGGAGTACAGAATTGCGTACTCAGTACTTCAACTGGTTTCTCAAAGCTGACAGTTATCGCGGAGGGGCAAGTTTTGATATTTTCCTGAAATTTATTCGTGATGATGCCGTCGCGTCGCTAGATGCAGATTCCAAAATATCTCTCGCAACGTTATTGGCTACGAAACCTGTGCGCAAATCCGTCATTGAGAACTTAGGAGCGATATTCGAAGGTCGCGATACGCACGACTGGAGTCTCGACACTCTGTCGGCTGCCGCAACTTCAGATTTGAAAAACCGTGATTATAAAAACGGAAAACGCATGTTCGCTGCCGCGGCCTGTTATGCCTGCCATCGATTTAACAATCAAGGTGGGATTACCGGACCGGACCTGACGTCCGCCGGGAGACGTTACTCTCCTCATGACTTACTTGATCAGATTATTAATCCAAGTAAAGTCATCAATGAACAATTCACTGCTGTCGTTGTCATTACCGATGCTGGGATCATTCACACGGGAGTCGTCGTCAATCTGAATGGGGACAGCCTAATGCTCAACACCGACCTTACCAATCCCAACCAACAAGTCCGGCTGAACCGCAATGAAATTGATGAGATCAATATTTCTAAGGTATCGCCGATGCCAAAGGGACTGCTTGCTAAAATGACCAAGGAAGAAATACTGGACCTCGTAGCCTATGTCATTAGCGCGGGTGATTCGCAACATAAATTGTTTAAATAGAGAGCTGTTTGATATGCGACGCGTCTTCTTCTTTGTTGGATTTTTGGTCCTCGGGCTGAGTGGCATAAACTCGCCACTAGCCGCAAAACCCAATATTATACTTATCTTTATTGATGACCTCGGTTGGGCGGATATTGGCTGTTATGGTAACGACTTTGTTGATACCCCACGGATTGATCAGCTTGCTGCAGAAGGTCTCCGGTTTACGGATTTTTATGCCGCGGGCGCGGTTTGCTCACCCACTCGATGTGCTGTGCAATCAGGCCAAAATCAAGCACGGATCGGAATTACCGCGCATATTCCCGGTCATTGGCGACCCTTTGAACGTGTCATTACACCGCAAACAACCATGGCGCTACCCCTCGATACGGTTACCATCGCAGAAAATTTAGCCCAGAGCGGTTATGAGTCCGGATATGTTGGAAAATGGCATCGGCGATACTTTTGAAATATTGATCTCATCAATTTCATAGCGGCTCCTTTCAGCCGGACAGCCAGGGTTATGGCCTGTCGGTTGTTATCGCAGGACCACATCTGCCCGGAAAGTTTCGAGTTTTGGGTGATTCCGCACGCAAGCCCAAGCCAGATCAATATCGAACCGATTTTGAGAGCGACATATGTGTTGACTTCATTAATGCCTATAAGGACAAACCGTTTTTCCTGATGTTGTCACCATTCGCGGTCCACATCCCTCTGGGCGCCATGTCCGAAAAGGTCGCTAAATACCGCGCAAGGCAAACCGAACAGAATCGACAATTACCTCACCCCGTCTATGCTGCCATGATTGAACACTGTGATGATATGGTGGGGAGAGTTGTCGACGCAGTTGAAGCCAACGGATTAACAGACAATACAATGATCATATTCACGTCCGATAATGGCGGACTTCAACGCCGCTATGATTACCGCGACCAAGCGGATGACGTTGTGGCCAGCATGGCTCCCCTCAAGGGTGAAAAAGGGGCATTACATGAGGGCGGGGTTCGCGTACCCTTGATTATTAAATATCCACCTTTAACCCGTGCTAATACCATTTGCGCCGAGCCAACAATCAGTTATGACTTTTATCCCACATTCGCCGAGTTGGCGGGCGCAACCCTTCCGGTCAATCAACCGATAGATGGTTTGAGCCTGATCCCCCTGCTAAAAACCCCCACAGCGCAGTTGTCCCGAAACGCGCTGCATTGGCACTACCCCCATTACCATCATGACCGCCCGGCAAGTAGCATCCGCGCACGCGACTGGAAACTGATCGAGTATCTGGATGGGACGGGCGATGTGGAATTGTACAGACTGGCTGACGACCTCGGAGAGAGCCGCAATCTCAATGAGATGTTCCCCGGCCGCACAGCTGACCTCAAAAAAAAGCTAAATCAATGGCGCATTTCCGTTGGTGCCCGTATTCCCATCGTCAACCCCGCTTACGACGCAGAGCGTGCTCACCAATGGTGGAGCATGCGATCTGGCAAACCGGTGGACAGCGACAGTCGCAAACGTTTTCCGACAACCGAATTGGCTCCCTGATTTTCGCCTCGTCAACGGATACGGAAACACGCTACACCACCCTGGGAACCACCTCTTTTCAAGGACAGACAGCCGTTGTATATATAACAGGCAGTACACACTACGCAACGCAGAATACGACTGGAGAGAAAATGAACAGCGAAAGTAAGTGCCCGATGTTAAACCCGTCACAGCGACATACGGCGGCGGGTGGCCTGTCCAACCGGGACTGGTGGCCAAATCAGTTAAATCTGCAAATGCTCCACCAAAATTCTCAGCTGTCTAGTCCGATGGGCGAAGACTTCAGCTACGCTGATGAGTTCCAAACTGTCGATTTAGAAGCGCTGAAGGCCGACATATTTGAGTTGATGACGACATCTCAGGAGTGGTGGCCCGCCGACTACGGCCACTACGGCCCGTTCTTCATCCGCATGGCATGGCATAGTGCAGGTACATACCGTATCGCCGACGGACGCGGCGGCGCGGCAAGCGGAACACTACGTTTCGCTCCATTGAACAGTTGGCCCGATAATGTGAATCTCGACAAAGCCCGACGGTTACTGTGGCCGATTAAACAAAAATACGGGAGAACACTTTCTTGGGCGGATCTGATGGTCTTCACCGGAAATTGTGCGTTGGAATCGATGGGACTCGAGACCTTCGGTTTCGCCGGTGGACGTGAAGACGTGTGGGAACCTGAATTGGATATTTCTTGGGGTCCTGAAAGTGAATGGCTTGGTGATGAACGCTATAGCGGCGACAGAGATCTTGCTGATCCACTGGGAGCGGTTCAAATGGGTCTGATCTATGTGAATCCCGAAGGCCCTAACGGTACTCCGGATCCACTTGCCTCAGCCGTCGATATTCGTGAGACCTTCCGCCGTATGGCAATGAATGACGAAGAGACCGTGGCACTGATAGCCGGGGGTCATACTTTCGGCAAAGCTCATGGTGCCGCCGACCCTGACGAATATGTTGGTCCGGAACCAGAAGGCGCCAACCTCGACGATCAAGGACTGGGCTGGAAAAACTCCTTTGGTACCGGCAATGCCGGCGATACGATTAGCAGCGGCCTAGAGGGTGCCTGGACTACCGAACCTGCAAAATGGGATAATAATTATTTTGACAACCTATTCGGGTACGAGTGGGAACAGGTAAAGAGCCCCGCCGGCGCTACGCAATGGACTCCTACGGATGATTCCGCACAGGGTACGGTGGTCGACGCTCACGATCCGGATAAAAAGCATGCCCCGATGATGTTTACGACGGACATGGCATTGAAATTGGATCCGGTTTACGGACCTATTTCAAAACGCTTTCACGAGAACCCTGCCGAGTTCGCAGACGCATTTGCCAAAGCATGGTACAAGCTAACCCATCGTGATATGGGTCCAGTCTCGCGCTGTCTGGGATCCCTTGTTCCGGAACCGCAATTGTGGCAAGATCCCGTTCCGGAACTGACTCATGAAACGATCTCGGATCAGGATGTCGCCGATCTCAAGGGGCAGATCCTTGCCTCCGATATTTCCCTTTCACAACTGGTCTCCACAGCCTGGGCCTCGGCGACCACTTTCCGTGGCACGGACAAAAGGGGGGGTGCAAACGGAGCACGCGTACGACTCACGCCCCAGAAGGATTGGGAAGTGAATAACCCCGCGCTGCTTGCCGAGGTACTGCAGCTTTTGGAAGGCATACAGGCAACCTTTAACAGTGCCCAATCCGGTGACAAGCGAGTTTCCTTGGCAGATTTAATCGTCCTGGGAGGATCGGCTGCGATCGAAAAAGCGGCAAAACAGGCGGGCAATGACATTGAGGTACCCTTTACCCCGGGTCGAACGGATGCTTCTCAGGAACAGACGGACGTCGAGTCATTTGCGGTCCTGGAACCGATTGCAGATGGATTCCGAAACTATGCCGGAAGCGACCAAGGTTTTCCGCCAGAGGAGTTGCTGATCGACCGAGCTCACTTGTTGACGCTGACAGCTCCGGAAATGACGGTTCTTGTGGGTGGACTGCGAGTGCTCAACGTTACGGCTGGGGATTCGGGCCTGGGTGTATTCACAAAGAGTCCGGAAACGTTGACCAATGACTTCTTTGTGAACTTACTGGATAACAGTATCGAGTGGAATAAATCGTCAAAGTGTGAGCATTTCTACGAGGGATGCGATCGCGGTACAGGTGAGATCAGGTGGATGGGTACGGCCGTGGACCTCGTATTTGGATCCAATTCCCAACTGCGCGCCGTTGCAGAAGCTTATGCCTGTGACGATTCACAGCAAGCGTTTGTGGGTGATTTTGTGGCCGCCTGGGACAAGGTTATGAACCTTGACCGATTCGACCTGTAGACGCGATACGGTTTGGAAAAGAGCCGGATAATGCGGGATTAGAACACCCACAGCAGAAGCACATCATCATGCAATTCGTAGCGTGATCTGGTAAGTTGGTTGATTGTGGTCTCTACAAGATCACGTTTGAAATGGACCATGTATCAGTTTAGGTGAGGATATCGTGATTATAAAAGTAACCCGACGGCTCGTTGTCATTCTATTGGCGCTGGGCGCATTTCTAGGCCTGGGACGAAAACGTTCCCAAGCGGTGCCGGCTGATGACAGATTAAAACGAATCGAGCAGTGGGACCGTACCCACGACCGCGTTTGGATAGGTGGCGAGTTTTGGAGCAATCCCATGGAGGATTGGCGTGTGCAGGATGGCTGGGTTCAGTGCCAAACCACGGCCGGCAATCGAAGTATCCATTCCGTCACGCGCCAACTGACGGATCCGGGATCGCCTTTTGTTATGTCCGTTGAATTGTCCCAGTCTGCGCCGATCGACAACGACGGGGGAGCCGGATTTCGGATCGGAGTTCGTAGTGACCTGAACGAGTACCGCTCCAACTGTTTTGCCAAGAATGGTTTGAATGCGGGACTTGTCGGCAATGACCTAATACTGGGCAAAGCGAGCAAACCACTTAAGGACAAGATCGCAAATTCACACGTGCTGCTAACCCTCGAAGGAACACCCCAGGAAAACAACTGCCAACTGACGTTGACGCTACGTGATGCGGCCAGCGGCAAGGAAGTTGGACTCGTACAGCAGACCGTGCCTCTGGACAGGTTAAAGGGCAATATCGCATTGGTTAGCCAGTATGAGGGAACCCAACGTCGTGTTGCCATACCGGGCTACCGTTTTCGAAATTGGAAGATCGGCGGCACGGCCATCACGCACCGGCCAAAACAGACTTTTGGACCGCTGCTGTGGACAATGTATTCGTTGAGTGACTCACGCGGTAAGGATGGATTTGTTCTCAAGTTAACCGCGCTTACGGGGCCGCTTGGAAATGATGATAACCAGGAAGTAGAACTACAGGTTAAGCGACAGGACGAATGGGTGGTTTTGGGAAAGGCCAAGCTGGATCGCGAAGCTTGGACCGCGACATTTCGTATCGCCAACTGGAATGAAAAGGAGGCAACGCCCTACAGAGTGATTTACGAACAGTCATTCCAAGAAGGCAAGTCGGTTGCCGACCGCTGGGACGGATTGATTCGTTCGAATCCGGTGGGAAGGCCGTTGCGATTAGCCGCGCTTACCTGCCAGAACGACTATGCTTTTCCCTATGAACCGGTAGCCAATAACGTGGTTAAGATGGATCCGGACATGATTTACTTTTCCGGCGACCAGTTGTACGAAGGACATGGTGGATTTGGTATTATTCGTGACCCGGCGGATCCGGCAATTCTCAATTATCTTCGTAAGTTCTACCAATTCGGCTGGTCATTCCGTGAATCAATGAAGAACGCACCGACGATCTGTATCCCCGACGACCACGACGTCTTTCAGGGTAATATCTGGGGTGAAGCCGGCGCGGCGATGAAGGACCAGGACAAGGGCGCTTCCTCCAAGGGTGGTTATCGAGAGCCGGCCCGCATGGTCAACGTTGTGCACATGACCAATTGTAGCCACCATCCGGATTTTTATGATCCCCAGCCCGTCCAGCAGGATATTAGTGTATATTTTGGCGACATGGTTTACGGCGGGGTGAGTTTCGCCATCCTCGGAGACCGGCAATGGAAAAGCGGACCCGAGCGAGTCGAGACAGGCTCGGGCCGTGCGGATCACGTGCGGGACAAGGACTTCGATACCTCGGTACTTGATAAGCCGGGATTGGTGCTGCTGGGTGAGCGTCAGGAAGCGTTTCTGAAGGCGTGGAGTAAGGACTGGCGGGGGCACACAATGAAAGTGCTGCTGAGTCAGACAGTGTTTGCCGGTGTGGCGACTCACCACGGCAATTTTAACGGCTACTTGAAAGCTGACCTAGATTCAGGGGCCTGGCCTCAAACAGCCCGCAACCGAGCAATTGAAATTATTCGTGAATCCATGGCACTGCACATTAACGGGGATCAACACCTAGCATCGATCTGCCAATACGGTGTGGCCAAACAACGTGATAGCAACTGGTCTTTCTGTACCCCGGCCATTGGTGCCGGGTACCCACGCTGGTGGCGTCCGGACGAAGTGGGAATGCCCCATCAAAATCGCCCGCAACATGGTCAGGCACATACGGGTGAATATCTGGATGGGTTTGGAAACAAGGTTTATGTTTATGCCACGGGCAATCCCGAGGTCGCTACCAAGGGTCCTCGTTATGAACGGGCACACCAGAAAGGGAGCGGCTTCGGTTTCGTGACAATCGACACGGAAAAGAGGATCTATACGCTAGACGCCTTTCGGTTCAACGTGGATCCGACCGACGGTAATCTAGACAACCAGTTTCCCGGCTGGCCGATCACACTTGGGCAGGCGGAAAACAATGGGCAGAACCGTATCGTCTGAAGATGTATTCAACTCAAATAGAATAGCGCGCTTCGGTTGGCTAGCTGATACTTGAATATGTCGATGCGCAACTAGGCATTGAAGTTCACGAAACCTATGTGGCGGTCTGTCCAGTGATGATATCAATAACCACGAAATGCGGTATAATCAAAAAACCGAATTCCTGCTGGTTTCACAGGCAGCGTGTTACCACTGGATCCATTACTCAGCTGTTATGTAGCGACAAGGAAATAAGCCATTGCAGAAACTGAAGGCCGGAATCCAACGATATCAAGCTGACGGGTTCGTTAATAACCAAAAGTTGTTTGAGACGCTGATCGGAGGCCAGAACCCGCTGGCGCTCTTTATCACCTGTTCGGATTCACGAATCGACCCGAACCGGTTGACAGACACCCAGCCTGGCGAGTTGTTCATCCTGAGAACAGTCGGCAATATTGTGCCGCCCTTCGGTAGTATGGTCGCGGGCGAGGCGGCCACGATCGAATACGCAGTCACCGCACTGAATATTCGAGATATCATCATCTGCGGACACTCGCATTGCGGCGCGATGAGTGGTTTGCTTGATCCCGAATCCGTCGAGGACATGCCTGCCGTAAAGGAGTATCTCGAGTATGCCGAATCGTCACTTCAAATCGTCGACGAGAAGCACAGTCACTTGGTGGACTCGGAGATACGCCTCAAACGAATCATCGAAGAGAATGTCCTTCTGCAGCTTGAAAACCTAAGAACCCACCCGGTAGTCGCAACGGCGCTTGCTCAAGGAGATATGCACCTGTACGGTTGGATTTATGAATTTGAAACCGGTGAGGTGCTCGTTTTTCATCCAGAAACAAACACGTTTCTTCCCATTGAAGGCGATTTGTCCTGCGGGCCGGAAGCGAGCCAACGCTAGTACTGAATTTCCTACCGACGGAAATCCGGACTACCAGTTTCTTGGTTGGCCGATCAGTCTCGAGCAGTCGGAAAACAAGGGTCAGAATTGAATCACCTGAAAACTCATAGAACGTGGTGCGCAATAACTCACTTTTTGTAGCGAACTTCGTCCAACGAAATTCTGTGCTCCAAGGGTTGGGCTTCGCCGGACGTGGACCGTCCATCATCAAGATACCTTTGTAATAGGGCAGCCAACGTACTTGCAACCGTCGTATGTGTGTCAATTACGTTCCGTGTTTCACCAATGTCAGCATCCAAATTAAACAGCTCCCGCCGATTGTCGCCATGAACGATTAGCTTCCATTTCCCGTTCCGAATCGCTAGTGCTTTCTTTCCATTCTGGTGAACACTTGCCTCGCGAAAATTTCCTTCTTGTTTGCCATAAAGACAATTGAGGAAACTGACGCTGTCTTCGGCTACATTTTCCGGTAGAGATTTTCCGAGCAAATCAGCGCAAGTGGCAAAAATATCAGTGATTGAAATGATCTGCTCACTGGTTTGCCCCCCTTTGATCCTGCCTGGCCATCGAGCCAAAAAAGGTTCGCGATGTCCACCTTCATAGATGCTGGCTTTGTGGTCACGAAGTGGCGCATATTCCCGGCCGGCAGCACCATTGTCGGCAGAGACCAAGACGAGGGTGTTTTCGGACTGTCCGGTTGATTCCAGTGTATCAAGAAGTTGCCCTAACATATCATCACCTTGATAAACCCAATCGGCATAGGCTCCTTTGTCGGCATTACCGCCTTTGCCCACGTATTGCGGTGCCGGAACCAACGGAGAGTGCGGCGGACACATTGGAAAGTACAGAAAGAACGGCTTGTCTGTAATCAGTGCACGCTGCTGCAGGAATTCAATGGCTTTGGCTACCATGAGAGGTTGATTTTCGACCGCCTTAATCTCTTTAATTACAGTGTCCTGCTCGATTATCGTGCTGATATTTCTAGCATGCGTAAAGCCATAGAAATAATCGAAGCCTACGGCGTTAGGTCCACCGCTCATTTTATCGCCAATTGCAAGTTCAGGTTTGGTTTTGCCTTTTGATTTCGGCTTGTTCCAATCCATCCCAAGGTGCCATTTACCAATACAAGCAGTGGCATAACCGTTTTGTTTAAGAAATGACGCCACGGTCAACCGGGTCTCGGGGATCAGTGGCAGTGAAAAGGTGTTCAACACACTGAATTGGCCGATGCGGTGCGGATAACGTCCGGTCAGGAATCCATACCGCGTAGGCGTGCAGTTGGCAGCCGAGGAATGAGCATCGGTAAATCGAATGCCCTCTCTTGCCATTCGGTCTATATTCGGGGTCTTAAACAGACTTGCCGGCGCGTAACAGGTTGGTTGGCCATAACCCATATCGTCGAATAACACAAAAATAATATTTGGTTTTTCGCTAGCCAAAGCTGACATCGAGGCAATCATGACAACGATTAGTGAACTAAGGAAAAGGCGTATCATGATGATTTGGGTCAAAACTTGCTGACAGCAGATAGAACTTATGAGCAGTTGATTATACCTCCAACCCCTATTTTTCCAGAGTCCGAATCCGCACATTTCTGTGCGAATCCGACCCTGAAAAGCGGAGAGAGCGGGATTCGAACCCGCGGAACAGCGTTAACCGTTCACGAAATTAGCAATCTCGCGCTTTCGACCACTCAGCCATCTCTCCGTGCATCTAAATATTAATTCAATAACGTGTTCTCGGCAAGTCGCCCCATCGAGTGATGCTTTGTAAATTATATCCTGGCCAGCTAAAATCAATTTTCACGAAAGGATGCATAAGCCGGCTGTTCGTGCTACACTCTCTAATTCAGTCATCCAATCGCATATTCCTCAGAGCCATTAACCATGAATCGTGTCGCCGTTGCCTCCTTACTCTTACTTTTATGTCTGCCGCCTGTAACAACAAACGCGCAGCGAAATCACACTTTAAACGCATTTAAGCATATTGAAATCCTAGCGGATGATTCCTTCGAAGGCCGCCGCGCTGGCTCAAAAGGTGGGCACGCAGCTGCTGGCTACATCGTCCAACACCTGGCAGAATTTGGCTTGGCGACCGCCGGTGAAGAGAGCTACTTCCAACCGTTCAACAAAAAATATGAAAACTGTCGCAATATCATCGCACTCTTGCCAGGGAAACATCCTAAACTTCAACACGAAATCATCGCAATCGGTGCTCATTATGACCACGTCGGCTATGGGCAAGGCAAAAACCGTGGACCCGTCCATAACGGTGCCGATGACAATGCAAGTGGGACAGCTACCGTCCTGGAACTAGCACGATATTTCAGCAAACCACGAAACAAGCCAGACCGTTCTTTGATGTTCTGTTTTTGGGACAGTGAAGAGCAAGGCCTGATTGGTTCAAAATATTGGGTCGAGCAGCCGACCGTTGAACTGTCTAGAATAGTATTCAAACTTAACATTGATATGATAGGGCGACTGGATGGCGAGACGCTTGAAGTTCAGGGTCACCGCAGTGGTCACGGAATTAAGGAACCATTAAATGCCGCTAACGCCAAGCTCGGTATCGATATTGATTACGTCTTCAAAATGCCAGCCAACAGCGATCATTGGCCGTTTATTAATAAGGGCATCCCCGGCTTTATGCTCCACACAGGATTACACCCAGAATATCACAAACCGGGTGACGATTCCGAAACCATCGATGTAGAGGGCCTTGAACAAGTGGGCCAACTCGCTCGCAATTTCATTGCCTATCTGGCCTCAACTAAAACGCCGCCAACGTTTCGCAAAGAATCTCTTAAGGAAAAGCCCCCTGCGAAGTAGGATTTTTACGTTCATGGGCGGTCCATCCGCAAAAACCAACGCGGGCAATGTATAGAATGCAGCCTTGCATCCAACACTACCCGCGCGGAGAAACGTACGGTGAGGATATCTTAGGTAACTAACTACCGATGCGTTGCATTACGGTCGCGATCGTTTGACGCAATGCGTTGCCACTGGCACGTAATCCCTGTATTTCCTTCGGCCACAGTTCAATTTCTAAACGATCTACAACACCAGCCCGACCAATCACTGTTGGTACCGACAGGGCGACATCATGAATGTCATAGCAACCTTCCTGGACACTCGAAACTGGCAGTACCTTCTGCGAATCAAGCGCGATTGATTCGATCACATCGCGGATCGCAATACCTACGGCAAATCCAGCACCACCCTTTTTACGGATCACTTCGGCACCACTACCTCGGGTCCGCGTGAACAATTCGTTTGCAAGAGCGGGGGTCCAATTCGGATGTCTATCAAGCGCAACACCGGCAAAGGTAGCACTAGACCATATCGGAACCATGCTTTCGCCATGTTCGCCTAAGATCAATGCGGAGGTTTGCGTAGGTGCAATACCAAGTTCGGCAGCTAT
This sequence comes from Planctomycetaceae bacterium, assembly GCA_012965455.1. Classification (GTDB taxonomy): domain Bacteria; phylum Planctomycetota; class Planctomycetia; order Pirellulales; family Pirellulaceae; genus UBA721. Next base: position 13,165 of record DTSG01000125.1, read on the forward strand.
GAGGCTGCGGAAGCGAATGGTGTCGAGTTGCGTACCCAGCCCAATAACCTGCGACAGGGGTAAGCCCAACCGTTTGGCGGCGACATAGGTCAGAATATCAACTGGATTTGAGACAACGAAAACTATCGCGCCGGGCTTAGTGCCCACCTTATTGATTTCATCCAGAATACCAACAAACAGGTCGGTGTTTCGATTAATTAAATCGAGTCGACTTTCATCCGGCTGTCGGCGTAAACCTGCCGTGATACAAATCACATCGCTATCGGTGACGTGTTCATAACCACCAGCAACGATGATCTGGTCCGCGGTACTCGGTCCACCGTGCATGATATCCAACGCCTGTCCTTCGGCTGCCTCGAGGTTGACATCCAATAACGCTATTTCTCGTACAATTCCGCCACATTGTAATGCGAACGCTGCACTGGACCCAACGAGGCCACCGGCACCAATAATACTAACTTTCATCTCACTACTCCATCTATTTGATTTATGATCTTGAACCAGCTTAAGCCTCAGCGACAGTTCCACCTTCGGCCAAAGCGGCCATTACACGTTCGGTGATTTGTCGAACCAAATCTTCCTGATCCGTCCCGCTGGCGTCGTCACTCGCACCGCCGCCCATTGCTGGAGGAGGAGAAAAGGATCGCCGTTGTACACCCGACTCACTCCAACTGTCGCGGAACACGTCGTTTGCACAAATGTCGCAATCTTCGTATTCCTTGGTATTTCGAGGATCCGAATAGCCCCATTCGTCTTTTAGAGCTAACAGTTCACGTTGCTTGTCCTCAGTGAAATAACTAATGTTCCCTAGTCCCCGAGCAAGCATCAGCATCCGACAATAGGCATCCAATATTTCAGTCCACCAATAGGCCTTTTCAACATCTTCGCCGAACGAAACCGTGCCATGATTGGCAAGAATTATTACATTTGATTTGTCGACAAATGGTAAAATCGTTTCGGCAAATGCTTGTCCGCCTGGTGTTTCGTAGCGCGTGATGGGTACGTCCCCTAGGAAAATCTCTACCTCCGGTAGAACGCACTGTGGGATTGGTTCATGCGCGATTGCAAAAGCTGTCGCATGTGGAGGGTGACAGTGCACAACGCTCTTAAGATCTTCACGCGCCTTATAGATTTCCAGGTGTAACAACGCTTCGCTGGATCGCTTTTTCCGACCCGCCGTTTGCTTCCCGGTCATATCGATCGTGCAAATATCATCGGGTGTCAAAAACCCCTTGGATTGCATTGTTGGCGTGCAGAGCACTTCATTTTCACCAATACGAACCGAGATGTTCCCATCGTTGGCCGCGGCGAATTCTTTCTGATAGATGCGTCGTCCGATTTCGCAAATATCCTGCTTAATTTTAAATACGTTATTCACAATACGTTTCTCCCTTAGTTCCTAATAAAATACTATTTCACGTTAATGTTTTCTAATATCGCCGCGTTGTATGCGTCGACAGGTCTATTTGTGGGTCGGAATGGGCGAGCAGCTTCGGCACTTTCACTCAGCGCGATCAATGATCCGTGGCCTGAACCGAGTTCGTCCCACAACACCAATATTTCACCATTATCAGTTTCTGCTTGCGAGCCATTTTTCGGTAACTCGTCCAGCGTTAACGCAACTGCTACTCGCAGTGACGCTCCCACATATTCCGGCAGACAGCGACTTAACGTCACGTCTCCAATAATTTTTGCTATTCGCATATCGAATTTCTTTCTGAACTGTTTGTCACAGCCACTGCGGCGGCGACCCGGTATTTCGTGGAACTAACTGGATTTGATCAATTAATCGAGTGGGTTGTACGGACCCGCGACTCACCACAAAAATGTTCGCGTAAGTTGCGT
>DTSG01000126.1 GCA_012965455.1 Planctomycetaceae bacterium
CTTCAATGATGAACTGGTTACCCCCAATTTGATACCGCAGTGCCAACGTTTGTCCGCTGCGCATGGCTTCGTTGCGACTGCGAGCAAAAAAAGTTCGCCCGGTGTCGCCCGACCGAATAAGGCTCTGAGTTTCAGTAGTACTCATCAGCGCAGGGTAGATTAAACCGCCGATAACGATAATCAGCGCCGCCACGACCAATAACTCGAATAGCGTAAAACCGCGACGTGTTGCCACAGCGATTCGTTTAGCGTGAATTGTTGGAGTAGGGCTCATCATGGGTGACTGCTTGTGCGGCATCGCCCGTCGGGCGATGCCGCCCTTTTGATGGTTCACGATGGGAGGTTTAGTATGACGTTACGGTGATGTCGTCGTCTGTATCGGCGGACATGTCAGCGCCGACGGACCAAATGCGATATCCAGATCGATTCGTCTGGGGATCATTTGCCCGCTCGTAGTTGTAAGGGTTTCCCCAGGGGTCCGTTGGAATGGACTTTTGTAAATATGGCCCCCGCCATTTTTGCTGCAGGTTGCCGTCGGCAGGCGCGGTTCGGAGCGCCTCTAGTCCAGATTCGCTGCTAGGAAATTGCCCAACGTGCATCTGGTAGTTATTCAAAGGCAGCTCAAACATTTGCAGTTGCGTCTTGGCCGCGTCTTCTTTGGACGTGGCAAGAATGTCAGTAAAACTAGCAACAACAATACTACCTAGTATCACGAGGATTGCCATTACAAGGAGCACTTCCATCAGTGTAAAACCGAGTCGGTCATTTTTGCGTTGGCGGGATCGAGTTAACATGTGTCGTATTTCCTTGTCGTAAACGTTGGTTAGCGTAAAGTTCTATAAATGTTTAAATGCTGTTTGTTAAACACCGCATTCATGTAAGTTGTTTCGTTGGAAAAAGTTAATTCAGCTAGTTAAGTGTTGTCCTACAGGGCACTGCTCATCTTAATTACCGGTAATAATAATGCAATTACTACCACCAACACGGCCGCGGCCATTACTAAAAGCATGATTGGTTCGAGTAATCGGACTGCGAGCGTAAGTCGGCGACTGGTACGCAGTTCGAGGCTATCTGCGATATCAATCAGTACATCATCGAGAGTATTGGATTCTTCTGCAACGGCAATCATTTCAACCACAGTCACTGGGAAATAGCCGCTCTTTCCGAGAGGTTTGGAAAGCGATTGCCCGCTAGAAATATTTTCGGTTGCCTGGTCGATGGCCTCGGAGAGGACTCGATTGCCAGCAGCTTCCCTGCTTATCATGAGCGATTTGAGTATTGGAACACCGTTCCGCAACATGGTTCCTAAGACGCGACAAAACCGAGCAACGGCAAAAGCTTGGAAAATACTACCCACCAGCGGAAGCCTGATTTTAATCAAATCCCTGAGTCGTTTGCCGGCTTCGGTTTGCAGGTAGTTGTAGACTGTAATCCCGAGAGCGGCGAATATAAAGGCTGCGACGATTGCAGTTGGTCCGCGTAACGCATCGCTGAAGTTAAGCAGCCAATCCGTCATGAGCGGCAATTCACCTCGCTCGCGTAGGTTGTCAAACATCTCACCGAACTTCGGCACAAAAAAGATTACAAGACAGGAGACGATGATAGAACCGATCGTCCCTAGGAAAAGTGGATAGGCTAGTTGCCCGATAGTTTCACTTTTCAGATCTTCCTGCTGTTCGGTAAACTTTGCCACGCGTTCCAACGCATCTTCGAGAAATCCACCCTCTGCGCCGGCCCGTGCCATGTTAACCGCCACTTCATTAAACACTCTGGGAAATTCCTTCATGGCATCTGCCAGCGTTACCCCATCCTCTATTTGGCCGTGTATTTCGGAGAGGCAATAATGCAAAGTCTTGTTCGAAGCTTGGTCACGGAGGACGGCAATGCTGCGAAGCAGCGGAACGCCACTGCGTATCAACGACGAAAGTTGCGAGTAAACCGTGGCCATAATTTGGCCCTTTACTCGTTTGCGGCTAGTTTTAGCGGTGGCGACTGCATCCGTGGTGAATTTAAGGGGAAACAGTGTCTTGCGCGCGAGCATTTGCACGGCTTCCCGTTCCGTCGCCGCATCAATAGTACCGGAAACCTTGGCTCCGGTCGCAGTGCGGGCTGTGTAATGAAAATCTGGCATAACGAATCCCCGTAGTTGGCTTAAGATTTGCCAACAATCTGGTCCCCCTTGGTGATTCTGAGGACTTCGTCAATGCTCGTGATGCCCGAAAGAACCTTACGCCAGGCGTCGTCTCGCAGGGTGGTCATTCCGCCTTCAACAGCAGATTTTTTGAGTTGCCAACTGCTTGCCCGAGCATTCGCAAGCTCACGTATGGCGTCGGTGGTGAGCATTAATTCATAGACACCCATTCGACCGGAGTATCCGACGTTGCGACATTCGCGGCAACCAACGGCTTGGAACAGATCCTGGCCGTCAATTAAGTCAGTTGGAAAGTCAGGTGGCAGATCGATTGCTTTAAGTTTGACTGGAGTTTTGCACTCGTTACAGAGGCGACGTACGAGTCGCTGGGACATAACGGCCTCAACAGTACTGGCAACTAAAAACGGTTCGACGCCCATGTCTGTCATTCGAGTATAGGCTCCGGCCGAGTCATTTGTATGTAACGTACTGAAAACCATATGACCGGTTAGAGAGGCCTGTATCGCGTTTTCCGCGGTTTCCACGTCACGAATTTCACCGACTAGTACTATGTCGGGGTCATGACGCAAGATGCTGCGCAGGGTGGTGGAAAACGTGAGCCCGATTTGAGAATGGACCTGAATTTGATTGATGCCATCGAGCTGATATTCAACAGGATCTTCAGTCGTGATGATCTTGTTCGATGGATTCTTGATTTCCATCAACGCGCTGTAAAGCGTAGTTGTTTTGCCTGACCCGGTCGGTCCACAAACTAGTACAATCCCATGCGGCAATGTAATGAGTTGCTTGAACTGTTCGTAAATGTCGGATTCCATGCCCAGGCTCTGTAAGTCGAATACCATGGACCCTTTGTCCAGTATACGCATAACGATGCCTTCACCGTGGATCATCGGGATCACACTCACACGAATATCGATCTCACGACCCTTGACTTTGAGTTTAATTCGACCGTCCTGTGGTAGTCGTTTTTCCGCGATATTGAGGTGTGCCATAATCTTCAAACGGCTAATAATCGCCGCTTGAAACTGATTGATTTCCGGGGGTACTGGTTGTGGGTGTAGCATGCCGTCAATACGATAGCGAATCGTGACACCGCTCGCTTGCGATTCGATGTGTACATCACTAGCTCGCATCTGGATGGCTTCTAGTAAAATCTCATTGACGAGTCGAATCACCGAGGCTTCTTGCGCCATTTCGGATAACTCCGAACCATCGCCCTCAATTTCGTCGAGCAATTCGAGGTCGTCGTCTGTGCGTTGTTGGATCAGACTATCGATCGTTTCGCTACCAACACCCAAGTGCTGTTTGATCAGCGAATCAATTTCCGGACTCGCGGCGAGGACGGGAAGGACTGCTTTTCCAATCGCGGCTGCAACTTCGTCAACGGCGTACAGGTCAAACGGATTGCTAGTGGCAATCAGTATCAGTCCATCCTCGACGCCAATGGGGAAAACTTGTTCACGATAGATAAGTCGAGTGGGAAAGTCGTCGAGCAAAGCAAGATCGATATCGGCCGTGCGTAGGTCGACATAATCAACGCCGATCGATTCACCGATGGCCTGCAGCGCGGTTTCCTGGTCGAGGTAGCCGAGCTCAACGGCCATGTCGATTTGGTCCGTTCCGGATACGCCCGTTTGCAGAATGGTTTGCACCTGGGTGTCGTTTAGGAGGTTTTGATTTTGTAGTATTTCACAAGCTTGCATAAGTCGGGCCCTAATTTGTTTTGGTGGAATTGCAGACGTCGTAATTCCTAGTTGATCAATTAGCGAGGTTGCCCGCCGGAACCACCGCTTGGGCGACCGCCAGAACCGCCACTTGGTCGACCGCCAGAACCTGTTGAACCGCCGGTTGGGCGACCACCGGAACTGGATCCACCAAAACCACCGCTGGAACGCATGCGGTTGAACATTTCCATTCGTTGGCGAATCGCATCAATGTTAGCAGCCGAGGGTGCTGTGGAAGTACCACGTGAACTAGCGCCACCACCACCACTACCACCAGAACTAGCGCCCGCCCTCACGTTATCGCCAAGAATTGCTCGTAACGCGGTGTTTACGACATCGGGATTAGCAAGATGTAGCGTGCGGACTTCGATAGAATCTTGTGTCTGGGTGCCAGCTTGGTCTAATGCCATTACCAATTCATGGACTTCCTGGTACATCGGTTCAGGTGCGGCAATGATTAATGAGTTGCTAGACGCGTCAACGCCGATCGTCATTTTAGCCGGTTCACCTTTGACTTCGCCA